>MNYI01000243.1 GCA_001873945.1 Candidatus Desantisbacteria bacterium CG2_30_40_21 | reverse complement strand
ATCTTCTTTGCCTGTAAATACTCACCACAGATCTTACCACGAAGAAATCACAGAACAAACCGTTTAATTCCATCTTTGAGCATTCTGACATTAAAAATGACTCGATTCGACAACTCATCAAATTCCATCTTTTGTCTCCTTAGTGTTCTTCGTGTTCTTCGTGGTAAAAGTGTTCCATATTCTCCCCTTGATACACCCCTGCATACCCCTGATCAACCATCTCCGGAAGCCTGAAAAAGAGGAGTTGAATAAGTCTGGCATTCTTTTTGACCCGAAATCCGTAAGGGTTATGGACGAGTAACAATGCCTCGCTTCTGCCGGAGTATCCAGAATCCCAGACCGCAGTCTCAACACTCACGCCGCATCGTAGCAGGCTTGAACGGGGTCTGGCAATAGCCATCATATCCTTAGGGATATGGACTATTTCGTTAAAGATTATCTTGTACTGTCCTGATTCAAGTAGAAACCATCCCTCTGAATCTGGCTCTAAGGCATTGGTTTTCGCTAATATCCTATCCTGATTATAAAAACCAAGCGTTCCATGTTCAACAAATGTTTCTATTGCACAAAGACTTAATTCCACCCCATTTATCTGCACCTGAGCATCCATATCAATCAGGCATTCAACAAGTTTTTGGGTTTGAATAAGATTAATCAGCTCTTCTTGAGCAAGAAATGTTCCCATAATATTTCTCCTCCTGCTTGTCCAATAAACAAACACTTAAATACTAAAGAATGTCCAATTTTTGGACAGCTTTGTCTATAATGATACAACATTATTTTGATTTTGTCAATAAAATTTTCGTAACTACTCACCACAGAGACATAGAAACACAAGATGAATATTCTGGCATAGAACTTGCTACTATTTATCAGATGGGTTGAATTTCCCTTAATCACAGCAAAGGAGATACAAGACAATGATGAAAAAAATTGCAGCTATTTTTTTATGTTCCGTAACTATGGTAAGTTATGCCTTTGGGGCAGATATTAATACTGATGGCTTTGAAGATGTGAATTGCTTGAGTGATTGGACAATATTTCCTTCAGTCTCAGAGCTTGGGGTAGACTTATATAGCCCTGGTTATATGAGTGATTATTGTGTCAAAATAACTGGGGCTGGATTAATTCCCCCACAGGCTGAAGGCTACATCTCTTCGTTACCATGGACAAATGGTGGGTATCTTTCCATAGAAAAACCAAGCGATTGGGAACGGGAATCTGTTTATACCTTGCGGTGTATGATACGGGCAGATAATGGTGTCAGTAGTAAAGCGTATCTTGAGTGTGATGACCCTGATGGCGATGTGATTTTGAGTAAAAGTCCATCATTTACCCCGCCATCTGAATGGACAGAGTGTATCCTGAATGGTTCTATCAAGAATAGCCCCATGACTACCATCAAGCTGGGCTATGAGGCAGGGAGCGGGATGGTTTATATTGATGATGTTTCGTTCTATAATTCTAATTGTTATCTTCAATCTAATACCCCACTTGTATTTTATGTCAATGATCCAGACGATGCCACAATTACTGTTACTATCAGCAGATTACAAGGGGCAACAGCCTCAACTACTCCTGTGGTTTCTATCTATGACCCATTTGGTCAGCTTAAACTGACAAAAACCTGTGAGCCGGGCAACCAGTTATATGTTCTAACCATTCCCCCGGATAATATCAAGGGGGAAAATCGGATAGAGATTCCACAGGATATTTCATCTGTCTGGCGGGTATCTGCAAAGGGCTTGATATTTGATGGCAAGGAGTTATCTATGAAGTCAGGGGTTGATGGTGTGGTGTATTTTGCCGTAAACGATCAGGCAACCTTTACCATGAGATTAAAAGATAGGGTAGGGGATACAGGCACTTGTTCAGCCACCCTGTATAATCCTGATGGTCTGGCAGTAAAAAAAATAACATGGATAGCAGGCTCCGAAGAATGGCATGATATAATTATGGATGGTTCGGCAACAGGCGGGGTCTGGGCGGTTGGGTTTAACAGCCAACAAGGGAATATCCTTGTTCGGGCAGAGGGCATTCCCCCATATTTTTCCTTTACAAGGGACTCTTATTTCCTGCCAGCGATATGGCGTTATCCAGCAGAGAGTTTTCCTGTAATTACAACTCAAGCTAAAACAATAATCAGTAGGGATGAGAAAATAACCCTCAGTATCCCGGTGGGAGGGATTAACCAGAATGGTACAGTAACTATTCGGAAGATAGATGCCCCGATTATTCCCATCGGGTATTCACTTGCCAGCTCGGTTTATAATATTGAACTTCGGGGTACGGCATCCATCCTTCAACCTCGGCAGGCTATCCCTCTTATCTTTCGCTATGATGATACATCTTTATCTGAATCGGCAGAAAAATCGCTGGCTGTTTTTTATTACGGCACAAGTACTGTTAATACCAATACAGCTACATGGGTACCCCTGCCAACAATAGAACGCTCGATAAAGAATAACCTTATTCGTGTAAGCGTTCCACGATTTGCACCCATTGCGATTCTGGCTTCACCATCATGGCAGGCAAGGATTTTTGTAGAAACAACAGAAGGAGTCAGGGATGATGGTAATTATTTTGGATTGGACTCTGGTGCGAAAAATACCTATGATGACCCCTTTGACCTTGAGGAAGAGCCGGCAACGCCTTCACCCTCTGTTTCCATTTACACTACAGCACCAAATGGGACAAAATTTACAAGGGATATTCGGGCATTAAAGGATTTAAGTCTAGGTGTTGAGGAATGGGCTTTTGATGTAAATACTGCTGTGCTTCTTCGTAACGGGGCACAGGTGACCATTACCTGGGATATTTCAAGTATTCCATCAAACTATCCGATAAGTCTGGTAGAGGTTAATCAACAACAAGTTGATTTAAGGGAGATAAAGGCGTATGGCTTTGTTGCTCCAACCGGTAACAATACCAGAAGGTTTATCTTACGGATTGGCGGTCAAAAAGAGGGAACAATTACCGCAAGCCGTATATTTTCCAATGATTGGAACCTGTGCTCAATCCCTTTGCTCCTGATAAATCCTGATCCTGAGGTAGTTTTCCCCGGGGTACAACCGCTTCGTATTTCAAAGTTTATTGATGGCAAGTATCTGGCTTATGAACAGGAAGGAAATTTTGGGACAATCTCGCCGGGTACGGGTTATTGGTTTAAGTCTAATGGAAGTATGACCATTAATTTTACTGGACATGCCTTGAGAAATGGGACGCAGAGTATTCCTGTTGTCTCTGGTTGGAATCTTATAGGCAATCCCTTTACCTTTGGGGTAGGCTGGAATGATATTTTCTTTTCTTATGGAACAGTAACAGAAAGAATAGCTGACGGTAGGACAATCAAGGATGGATTTTATAAGTATGGGACGGACAAGAGCGGTAAGGTAGGATACCTTATGAAAAGGTATAGAGACAAGACTGTTATGGGACCATGGGAAGGGTACTGGATATACTCACCCATGGCAGGGAAGCTTTCGATACCTGCTATCCCAAGTCAGCCATTGGCAGGTGCTCCTGAACTGTTGCAGGAACAAAGGGATTGGGAGGTAAGGTTATCGGTATTCACAGATAAAAGCATGGATCAGGATAATTATCTTGGTGTGGCTGATAATGTTACTAATAGATATATATTTGAACCACCAGATGGGTATTCTCCATTCATCAGTCTCTATTTTCCAGTTAATGATCAAAATATCTCTGGTAATTTTGCCTGTGTTTACAAGTCTCCACTCATCCTAAATTCTCCAAAGCTCTGGGATTTTGAGGTGTTGGCTGATGGTATGCAGAATACAGCCGTAACCCTTCAGTGGCAGGGGGTGCCAGATGGCTGTAGCCTTTGCTTAGTTGACATGACACTTGATAAAAAGATAGATATGAAGCAACTTAGCAGCTATACCTACAATAATGGACAGGAAAGGGTAAGGAAATTTCAGGTTGTGGCTGTTTTGTCCCCGACTGAGACACGGACGGCAAATGGACAGATATATGCCTGGCCAAATCCATTGACTGTTAATGGGGTGCCGCCTGAGGAGTTTACCTTTGCAGGTTTTTCATCTGCTAATAGCGAGATCAAGGTTTATACTCTGGCTGGTGAATTGATTGCCACGATTAAGAATAAGAACATATGGAATGCAAAGAATGACGATGACAGGGTGGTTGCCAGTGGGGTTTATTTCTTTGTGGTGGAAAGTGAAGGCAGTGTAAAGAAAACAGGGAAGTTGGCGGTGATAAGGTAGCACAGACATTCTTGTCTGTGATTTTTAAGACATAACTACGAAAGGCACGAAAACCGCGAAAAGTTCTGTAATATTATTATTTTTCGTGTTTTTCGTGTTTTTCGTAGTTAAAAATATCTGTGGTAATTTCCGGTTGCACAGGTTGTAAATTATTACAAAAAGGATGAGCAAGCATATGTCCGTAATCGAAAAGGCAAAACAAATAAGGATGTTGATATTGGATGTGGATGGTGTATTAACCGATGGCGGGATCATTGTTGATTCTGATGGCAGGGAAACAAAGGTGTTCAATGTTTATGATGGGGCAGGAATTGAATTAGCTCATCGGGCAGGGTTATTGACCGCTATTATTTCTGGCAGATACTCTGCACCGGTTGAACATCGGGCAAGGGAATTAAAGATTAATGAGGTTTATCAGGGCGTGGCAGATAAGGTTGTTGTTTATAATCAACTGTTATCTAAATATGGCATTACATCAGAGCAGACAGCCTATATAGGTGATGATATTTTTGACATTCCACTTCTCAAACAGGCAGGATTATCCTTTTCACCGGCAAATGGTCGGCAAGAGGTAATGAATGTTGTTGATTTCGTAACTCAGGCTAATGGCGGCAGGGGTGCGGTACGAGAGGCGATTGAGATTATTTTGAAGGCACAGGGGAAATGGGAAGAAATAGGCAATAAGTAGGAAAGAGAAAAATTTGCAGGGACGACTAATCCCATCCCTGCAAATTATCAGAGGGAAGATGTTTATTCTACTTCCACTGGCTCTGTCTCTGTCTCTTCTACACCAATTGTTTCTGCGAGAAAGAATCCCATGAATGGGGTTATTACTACGAACAGCGGACAAATATTACACCTCGGAAGAGTCTTACTGCACAATTCCTTGCCCAACTGAACAATCAGGGCATGATACTCGTTGTAAATAGCTACATCAGATGGCAGATTGTTCATAAATAGCTTTTGAATATGGGTATAACCTGCATCCTCTTCAATAAGTTTGTGCCGACTAAGAAATCTGCGGGTATAGGCATCTACCACAAAGATGGGCTTGTAACAGGCATAAAGGATAATAGAATCAGCGGTTTCCATGCCAATACCATTAACCTGTAAGAGTTCATGCCTTAATGTCCACATCTCTGTTTCCTTCATTAATTCCATACTGCCTTCATATTGCAAAAACAGAAAATCAACAAATGCCTTCAGCTTTTTAGCCTTTTGGTTGTAATACCCTGAGGAACGGATCATTTCACCAAGCAGGTTAATATCAATATCTCTGATACATTCAGGAGAAAGAAGGTTATGCTCTTTTAATCGATTGATTGCTTTCTCCACATTTGTCCATGCCGTGTTCTGGGTAAGAATTGCCCCAATAGACACCTCAAATGGTGTTTCACCAGGCCACCAATGAAGTGGACCAAATGCCTTGTATAAGCTATCATAGATTTCCAGTAAAATCTTTTCCATTCTACTACCTACTGCCTCTAATGCAGGCGAACACATAGGTTCGCCCCTACTGTCTACTTCTTCCCTTGCTTTCCCTTCCCCTGCGTTTTCTCCCCTTTTAGATTTACCAATTTCCATGGGTGGAGTCTCAGGTCTTCGCTCAACAGCTTGAGATTATTGGCTGTTTCTGACAGGTCATTAGCTATTTTTTTATCCTTTATGATCATTCCCAAGCTGCCGTTTCCTTCATCAATTTTTTTGCAGAGGTTAGAAAAATTTGAGGCAATACTGGAAAATTCTGTGAGGCATTTACTTACGCCTTTATCTGTATTGAGAATAGCAGTATTCAGATTTTTTGTTGCTTTCTTGAGTTCTCCGGTCACATCTTGCAGCTCATTTCTATTTTCAGCTACTGTTTTCGCCAATGTAGTAGAGAGTTTGTTAAAGCTATGGATACCTGCCGTAATTTCACCCTTATTATTCTTTATCAATTTATTTATCTCTTCTGTAATCTCATGGGTATTGTGAATAATAGCAGATATTTCATCCCAGTTAATCTTGCCGCTAAACATCAGCTTATCCAGAAATTTCACCTGATAATCCAGCATCTTCACCATTTTTTCGCTGCGCACCAAAATTTCTTCCATATTGACAGGGTTTTCTCCTATTATAGAATCATTATTTTTTAATAGCCTTCCCTTTTTCCCTAATGTAATCTCTATGTATTTTTCCCCTACAATGCCAAGGGAGTTTATGGTTATCCTTGAATCAGAACGAATTCTGGCACTTGATTCCACCCAGATAGTAGTCTCAATTTGATTGCCAATCAATTGTAAATCCCGTACTTCTCCAATCTCCATGCCAGCCAATCTTACTGGTGCCCCAACAGCCAGCCCACTAATATAATCAAATGTCACTTTTATCTGATACCCCTGGCGATAAAAGCTCCTTCCACCAGCCATGGTAATCATTATTCCAGCAATAATAATAGCTGTGGCAACTACAACACCTATTTTTAATTCTTGTCGCATATTTATCTCCTCAATCACTAATAATTGGTCCCTCAGCACTTCCAGTAATAAACTGCTGTACCACAGGGTGATGTGTATTTTTTATTTTCTCAGGTGTTCCAATCTCAATGATTTTCCCATCATAAAGCATAGCAATACGGTCAGCAATGGTATAGGCTGAAGTCATATCATGGGTAACGATTATGGATGTCAAAGAAAGTTTAGCTTGTAATTCCTTGATCAATTTATTAATATTAGCGGCAAGGATTGGGTCAAGCCCTGTGGTTGGTTCATCATACAGGATAATCTCAGGTGAAGCAGCTATTGCCCTTGCCAATCCTACTCGTTTCCTCATCCCACCGCTCAAATCTGAGGGCATCAAATACTCAACGCCTGATAATCCAACCAATTTCAACTTTTCCGAAACTATTTTCATTATCTGGCTCTTTTTCGTATTGGTATGTTCAAATAAAAAAAATCCTACATTTTCCGCCACATTCAAGGAATCAAAAAGGGCTGCCCCCTGAAATAACATGCCAAATCTTTTTCTAATTGCCTGCATACTCTGTTCATTCATTCGGGTAATATCCTGATCAAATACCTCTATCTTCCCCCGTTCAGGTTTCATCAAACCAATGATATGCTTTAAGAGTATACTCTTTCCACACCCACTTCTTCCAATAATAACCATTGTCTCGCCCTTTTCTATATTCAGGGTTACACCCTTCAGGACTTTATTAAGGCCAAAACCCTTCCATACATCAGTAATGTTGACCATGGTGTGATACTCCTTTGATAATGGTGGTAGGACAGGCATTCTTGCCTGTCATCACTGCCTATTTGCTTGTTAGACTAAAAGAGATTAAACCACGAAGGACACGAAGAACACGAAGTGAAATTTGACAAAATATCCAATAAAGTTAAAGGTATAAAAAAGTTTGTTTTCTAAAATCTTCGTGTGTTTCGTGCTCTTCGTGGTAAAAATAAGAGATTAAACCACGAAGGACACGAAGAACACGAAGTGAAATTTGACAAAATATCCAATAAAGTTAAAGGTATAAAAAAGTTTGTTTTCTAAAATCTTCGTGTGTTTCGTGCTCTTCGTGGTAAAAATAAGAGATTAAACCACGAAGGACAC
>MNYI01000234.1 GCA_001873945.1 Candidatus Desantisbacteria bacterium CG2_30_40_21 | reverse complement strand
TTCCGGAATAGCAAGATATTTACCCCAATCATCTATGCCCTTAATTATACTCAAGTGGGGCATAAATTGCGTTTTTCGCTGGTCTTAATCAACGATAGCTGTGTTGTTCAGGTTCGCAATAGTACACTATTGCTCACCTTCACGCCTTGCTCTCCTTGATTAATCCTCACCGAAAAAATCGCAATTTATGCCCCGCTTGAGTATAATTTCCCTTGTTTCATCAAACTTGTTTTTACTGATTCAAGGGATTCTCTTGGTTCACTTGCTCTCTGTCTGGCAATTAAATTATCGTAAAAATCATCCCAAAGGGTGCCAACTTCTTTTAGGTCAATTTGCACAGCAACTTTTTGTCCCATTTCATCTGTCAAAAACCTAACCCCTGTCATCATTATGCCCTCCTTTTGTTATTTTCTCCCCCTCTCTAAAACTTCAACTCCCTCCTCATAGCCATATCATACAACACCCTTTGCGGTTTTTCCTTTATCCCCAATTTTTCCCGGGCACTATCAATCCACTTGACAAGTATTTCAGCCTGTTTGTAAGGGTCAGGCTCAACCGCCCAACAAGCATTATACTCATCCCAATATTCCTTAAACAACAGATCGCTCATACCAGAGCCTGTCACCGGAAATCCTACACCAAACAATACCGGTGCCCCGGAGGCTACAAAGTATTGCCCAATGGCAATTGCTTTCTCACTCATCCATTCAGGGGCACACCCACAAGCAGGAAGCCCGCCTATATCGTTACCCAGACCACCTATGTTAGTTATTTCACTTGCGGCAATTAATATCCTTGAATTATCCACACAACTGCCACAATGCAGCACCGGTGGAATACCAACTGTCTCACATATTTCAGCCAACCCTGGCCCTGCATATTTTGCTGCCTCTGGAAGCAGCAAGCCTGCCTTGCCAAATGCCATAGCTGCACAACCTGTTGAAACAACAAGCACATCCTTAGCAATAAGCTCTTTGGCTAAGGTAATATGGATATGATCATGCCGTACCTTCGGATTATTGCATCCGACAATACCCACTACACCTCGAATCCTGCCATCAATGATGGCATCATTCAATGGTCTGTAAGAGCCACGGAATGTCCCGCCCAACATGTGATTTATGGTTTCGTGGGAAAATCCTGCAACCAAGTCAATTGCCTCATCAGGGATGTCAACCTTGAGATTATCCCTCTTCGGGTAATTTTCAATGGCAAGGCGAACAATCTCATTAGCTGATTTTATGGCATCGTGTTCATCAAATTCAATATGGATGGCTCCCGGGATCTTTGCCCTTCGGTTGGTAGTAATAACCTTTGTATGGTAGCATTGGGCTATCTGCGGCAGGCTCTGGAACACGCACTGAACATCAACCACCATAGCCTCCACAGCACCGGTGATAATAGCTAATTCCTGCTGAATAAAATTGCCTGCAAGCGGTATGCCATGACGCATCAGGACCTCATTTGCAGTACAGCACATTCCAGCAATATTGATGCCATGAGCACCATGTTTTTTAGCATAATCAATCATATCCTGTTGTTTGGACACCATTACAATTATCTCAGAAAGAAGTGGTTCATGACCATGAACAATGATATTTACCTCATCCTCTTTAAGCACCCCTAAGTTTACCTTAGACCGTAATGGTTTGGGTGTGCCAAACAAAATATCTTGAAGCTCGGTAGCAATCATTGACCCACCCCAGCCATCGGCTAAAGCGGCACGGGTACCAATATCCATAATCTCTTTATAATCAAGTGAATTCCCCATCAGGGTTGCACTCATTGCCTCAACCACTTCCTTGTCAATACCCCTTGGGGTAATACCCTTTTCCTGCCACAATGCCTGTCTGCTTTCAGGTGCTCTTTTCAGGAAGGCAAGCGGTTCATCCTTGCTGAATTCCTCTAAACACTTCTTTGCCAGCTCTACAGCAATATCCTCTATCTTTCTATCCTCAGTCGGCACATCAAACACCTCAGCTACCATCAGGAGCTTTTTTTCATCCTTTATGGTATAACCTGGAATTTCTCCCCTGGCAGCCAATAAAAGCACCTCGGCGACACCCCGACCATGGTCAGAGTGTGTAGATGCCCCGCCTGTAATCATCCGCACAAAGTTTTTGGCAGCAATAACATCTGCTGAGGCACCACACAGACCCGTTTCTGTATCAGCCTTTTTCGGCGATATTCTACAGGGTCCGGTACTGCAAACCCGACAGCATCCCCCTGTATCACCAAAGGGACAGCCCTTTTGATCCTTGACACGGTCAAAGCATGTCTTGATATTCTCATCCTTTGCTTTCTGCAACATTGCCTGAGTTGCCGGGCACACAGTTATTTCTTCAAACATAATTCTCCTCCTTAAAGACTACAGATTTAACCACAAAGAACACAAAGCAGACACAAAGTTCACAAAGTTTTTTTCATTTTCTGTCATATAAAATTCCTTTGTGTCCTTTGTGAATTTCTCTGTGACCTTTGTGGTTAATCTTTTTACTTTTGAAAAGCAAATTGGTATTAGCTTTCATCTCATCCTTCATCTGACTGCTGACGGCTGAAAGCTGAACGCTTATTTTTACTTACATTTCAACAAAGGAAGCCTCGGTGATTCTGGTCTGGGTTTTAATTGCTGGTCTTTGCAATCAACGATCAAGTCCATCTCCTCCAAGGCTATCTGCCCAATAAGTGGCTCACTTAAAGGCGGACCAACTACACAGTCTAGATTGGCAGACCTATCACCAATAGTAAGCGTTACAACACCTGCCACATCCCTTTCCTCTTTCCTTTCATCTGCGTAAGTAACAACCACCTTCTTCAACCTTCGCAAGCCAAGTTTCTCTACAATCTCTTGTGGCAAGACAAGCAAAGTAGATCCTGTATCTACTAAGGCAGTCGTAATATCCCTTCTTATTTTTTCTTCCGTCAGTTTTCCTTCCTCAAAGTTGGAACGGTCTACAAAATTTTCTAATTTTACCTCACACTTTACCTCACCCATTTTGAAACACCTCCTGATATTTCCTTGTTAGCACTATCAAGAACAGCTAATCTTTTGGTCATCTTTTATCTTAGGAGCTGTCGCAAAATAACTGTGTCACATCGAGGTTGCCAATTCGCCTATCCAGCAAGGCACAAGACTTAAGGCATAGTAAACTATGCCTTAAGTCTTGTAACGCCGCTGAGCTGGATGAAGTGACAACCGAATGTAACAGTTATTTTGTGGACAGACCCTTATCATAGGTAAACTTAAATTTGACTTATCCACATGATTTGTTATAAAATCATTTTAATGATATTGCAGGCATTCTTTTCAAGGTCATAGTAACTGGATCAACGCCAATACCCACATCTTCTAAGGCTACAACACCGAGGATAGATTCTACATCATCGGGACCAAAAATAATCCGAGATACAGTCTCTTCTCCCATAAACGAAATCCTTGCAAAACCGTATTTATATTCTACTGGTTGACCATTAGCCAATTCATAGACTGCCTTTCCTTCAACTTGAATACCAACCTTTATTAACTCGCTCTCTGGAGCCATACAATGTATCGCACCAGTATCAACCAAAAATAATGCTTCATATCCTGATTTTGACTTTGTCAGGTTTGAAACGGTTACTGTAACTTTTGTTAATCCCATAAGTTGACCTCTGTTAAGTTTCTTGCTATATTTATCGTAACCACTCAGGTTATTCAAAAAGCCCACTACTGTCGTGTCAACCTTAAAATGACAGATAAGTCGGTAGGACAGACATTCTTGTCTGTCGTTTATCTTAAGCGGACAAATGAGTCAGGCAAGAATGCCCGACAGGCTGTTACGAAATAGGAAACTGGCACAAGGGGCATACAATATATTGTGTTAATCTCATCAGTAGTGTCCATATATGGTATGGTATTGCCTCTGATTTTTAGTTTCGTAACAGCCTGCCGACCTACCGACTATAAGAACCTTATCCGACATTTGAGAGTTGACATGACACTACCATATCTCCAGCCAACCCTTTTCGTATCCCACATCATTTGTAATTATCTCCCTATCTTCAGCATCTCCCTATCAAAAACAATGGACATCCCTTTTTCCTTCTTTGTCCCTGCCAGAGCATTTTTCAGATGTTTCTTTACATTAGCATCCTTTCCTATGCAGATTATTGCATCATCCTCTACCAATAACTCTTCACACTCCGAGATTATTTCACCAAGATAGGTGATTGGTACCTTTACAGTAGAAGACTGCAATCCAAGCTGTTTCAATTCCACAACCAATGCTTTTCTGTAAACATCCATAGACAACCCATGACCCAATTCCCTGTAGATGGAAAATGCAGCCGCAGCCACCGTATCCATATAATCATCATGAATGGCTACTGTCTCAGGCACATAAATATTTAACGACGAAGAAAGGGATAACCGTTCCCGCTTGCGGTTGAGATATTCCAGAATAGATACATCCTCTTTCAGAAGATGACCAAGAAGGATTTCATTACAGCTATTTTCTAAAAATCCACGCACCTCTGAATTAATGGGAAGATGGGATTTAACCTGCACTGAAATACCACAGGCAATTGCCCCCAGCAGAAGAGAAATATTTCGTTCACTCCGCCATGAGGGAAGAATTAAACTAACCGGCAAAGATGATATGTCCCCAATGCCTGCTGCCCCGCTTAGCTCATTCAACAGTTTAATTACTGCCCCCTCTTTCAAACAGTTTCCAAGGTAAACCACTGGCGGAATGCCTGTTTTTTCACAAAATTCCTGCAAGAATTCACCAGTAGGGGCAATTGGCTGATGAAGCAAATCGCTATCAATGAACTGGCTGATAGAACAGCCAGTGACCAAAACCAGAATATCATGGCTAACCAATTCCTTGACTAACTTTGCCCTCTCATCCTCCAATCGTGGATTTACACATCCGGCAAGCCAGACAATCCCACGAATGTTTGATTCCATAAGGGCATTCTTAAGTATTTGTGGGGATAATTTTGGCTGTGAGATTGTTCCCTTGAAATTCATGGTTTGGGTGCGTTTGGACTGACTTTTGATTGCCTTATCCACAACCTCTGAAGAAACAGAAACGCAGACAGTATGATAGCATGCAACTATATACTCAACAGATAATGGTATCTTATCGCAAAATATCACATCGACCAGCCCAGAGGTAAGGAGTGCCTCTAATTTAAGCATCGAGTCTACAGAAACAACATTTACCCTGTTATCATCGCTCAATTGCACATTGCCAAACAGGATAACATTCGGTTTTTCCTTTGAAAGCACAGCTGTATCAATATCTGCAATAGATGACTTCTCATCCATAAGCAGAAGTGCAGCAGACAGCACACCGCCAAGGCTGGTGCGAATGGTCTGGAAAAGAATATGGTCACACTCCTGATCAACGCCTATGCTGACCCTGTGGAGTAGTTCCACTATCTCCCTGTGGACATTCCGTGGGGTAAGATGCAGTCGATTGAGCAGGCTAACCCTTTCTGTGGGGAGAATTCTGCTTAGATCCAACCCCTTCTCCTTTTGTGAAGAAAACCAATCCATTCCCTGCCCTTTGCTTAGTATAGAAAGGACAGCCGTAGATAAGGATGATGCCCCTGCAGCAGCCATTCTGCCAAGATTTCTGGCAGAAACAGTTGAGCCTGTAGCACCGCAAACACCCTCTTTAACCTTATCCGTAATCCTGCAGGGACCCATATAACATGCCCGGCAACAGCCACCCTCTTCATAAGATGGACAAATTTTATGTTTTGCCAATTTTTCTGTGAAATTCATATTTGTTTACCTCCATTTTTTTCAACCGAACAGCAGGAAGTCGTTTTAATCGCTGATTCTGAGGGTCAACCTCAATGCCAACAGACTCAAGTGCTGTTACGCCCAAGATGGGTTCTATATCATCCTTGCCAAAGATTATGGTTGAACCTACAAACTCACCCATAAACTCTATTCGAGCAACACCGACATCCATATGTAACTCTGTCCCATCAGCCAATTCATAAGTCCGCTTTCCCATAGGTTCAATCCCAATCTCTCGTAAATATTTTCCAGGAGCCATACAGTCAATGACACCTGTATCTACAAGGAATAATCCTTCCCAGCGTTTTTCTGAGTCTCCCGGATTAACGATTGCCGTAGTTACATATGTCATTCCCATGATCATTCACCCCTTTCTGCATAAACTACATTCAATGTCTCTTCAAATGCCAATCCTATCCCACAGGAAAGTCCTGATGATAACAGGTATTTATTCAACGCATTCTTATCCTTGCAGCCTATAACCACAAGAACATTCCCAACCCTTATATTATTCTCCACACTGCCAACCTCTACACCCTTATAGGTTATGGTCAGGGGTATATTTTTTTCAGGCTCAAGCCCCTTTTGTTTCAATTCCATAACCATCGCACTGCTATACACATCCCCTGCCAGTTCTCCACCCAATTCACGGAACACAGCAAAAGCGGACTGAATTATTCCATCCATGCCAGCTGGTTCTGCTTTTGTCTTCTTATCAGGGCAGACACATCTATCTGCCTCTACTGTATCCTGCCTTTGTGCCTTTGTGCCTTTGTGTTTTTCTTCCTCTTTTCTGCTGACTGCTTTCTGCTCACTGCCGACCGCCTTTGTTCCCGCCATCTCAGCCATCCAATTTCTAAGCAAGGTCATCGTTTGCGGATGCCGTATCACCACAATATCTGCCCCTGCCAAAATATAAGAGATAGCGGTCATTGCCTCAAAAAAGACACCCCTTGTCTGTGTATCACCCATCTTTTCATCATCAATCTTTACCTCTTTTATCTTCCAGACCTCACCAGCAATATTTCCGATAATCGGCAGATTAAGTTTATCATCATTAGTTTGGAAGGCAGCACAACGGATCTTTTCTATGATGGAATAGGTATATTCTAACCCATACCCAAGGGCAGAAGGGGTAGGGTCAATAACTATGTTATCCAAAGATACCCCAAGATTGGATAAAAGAATATTAAGCTGTTTGCAAAGATTGACATCTGTTGGGGTTTGAGCAATAACGAAATGGCCATAAGCCAGAAGGGTAGCCCCAACCGTATTGTAATTCCCCTCTACCACTGGCCCGATAAATGATTTCTTAAACGACAATGCCTCAGCTACTTTCTTTAATACTACAGCATCCTTTTCTGCATTTCCACACCCATAAACAATTAACGGCAAAGACACAGCTTCAGCAACATTTCTGGCTATTTCTGCCACCTTATCAGGGGAGGCATCCTCGCCCATTGGGTCAGCACTGGCAAGCTGCAAACAAATCATATCAGGCTTATATTTCGTCTCAATGGTTTTTGCCCAGTCAACCGGGTTATTCCACACATCCCGATAAACATCAGCCACAGCCTCTGGCCATTCCTCACCCGGGGTATCATAAACCTCAAGGGCAATCTTCGGCATATGAGGGATAATACCCTCAAAGGAATGAAATGGAAAGCAATTCTGCCCACCAATCCCGGAGTATTGATTTTCCCTGATCTTCCACTGATACTCTTCCAAAAGCTTTGCTACTGTCTCCATAGTTACACCTCTCTTTTTTAATCATTCAGCACAGCACTCAGTCTAAGTAAATACTTCAGTATACAACAATTTTCTTGTTATGTCAACAAAAATTTTAGGCGAAAAACAACTTGACTTATTAAAATTGATATGTTATTATGAATAATTGATAGTAACTACTCACCACAAAGGCACGAAAACACAAAAAGTTGATAAGTTGAATAGTTGATGGGTTGATAAGTGGATGAATTGATAGGAAATGTTTATGA
>MNYI01000154.1 GCA_001873945.1 Candidatus Desantisbacteria bacterium CG2_30_40_21 | reverse complement strand
CCAAAATTGTCGCAGACAATTAAACAGATGATCGGAGATTTACAGAAATAAAGCAAGAGCTGAGTAGTTACGATGATTTACCATAGGAAGTTAAGTCGTCAAGAAAAAATAACTTATACAGTCGTGTCACCGATTCATCTTGGCTGGCTTCGTTGTTCGTCGCTTACATACAGTAGTATGCTCGCTTCTCACGCCTTACCAGTCAAGCGACTCAGCAACTCTTGGTGTATAACTTATTTTTTCTTGACTCCTAATCAAATGGTATAATGAAATTTTCAGCCACAAAACCACGAAGGGGGCTTACAAATGAACATATCCGTGATAATTATTACCCATAATGAAGAAAAAAATATACTGGCATGTCTTTCCAGTGTTAAATGGGCAGATGAGATAGTAGTTGTGGATGCTTTTAGCACAGACAATACAAAAAAACTCGCAGAGGAATTTGGGGCAAAGGTTTTTCAAGTAAAATGGCAGGGATATGGCAAACAGAAGAATTATGCCTTGAGCCTCGCCAATGGTGACTGGATACTCTCACTTGATGCTGATGAACGAATAACACCAGAATTGGCTGAGGAGATTCAAACAGTGATGCCCCATTCCCAAATGGATGGTTATCAAATTTCTCGCAAAGCATACTTTCTGGGCAAATGGATCAGGCATAGTGGGTGGTATCCGGATTATTGTTTAAGGCTTTTTCGCAAGGATAAAGCCAGATTTGTGGAGAAACCAGTGCATGAATTCGTAGAATTAGACGGCAAAATGGATCAATTAAAGGGTGTATTACTTCATTATACAGACACATGCCTGGAGCATTATCTCCATAAACTCTGTTGCTATACCACTCTGGCGGCAGATGAGCTTGCGGCAAAAAACAAAAAGGCATCACTTGGGGATATTATCATCAGACCATCGTTTATCTTTGTAAAGATGTATGTCTTGAAAAAGGGCTGGATGGATGGGATGCATGGGTTTATTCTGGCTGTTCTTTCATCATTCTATGTTTTTGTGAAATATGCTAAGTTGTGGGAAAAGGATAACAGTTCATATTTTTCTTAAAGTTTTGAACGGTTTTTGCCGATAAAGATATTGAAGTTAATGAAGATGTAGTTCCCCTCCCAGTTTCTATATCTGTTGACTTCAGGGGTGCCAATCAGGTTCAGGCTTGATTGGCACCCCCTTTTTTTGTATTTTTTAAAAAATACAGCAACTTTCCCTTGACAATCTCATAAAAAACATATACAATATTAGTCAGGAATACATAGAGGTTGCAAGATGAATCCTTTTAGCCAGATCCAATGGCAGGGATATTAATATAAACTTAATCGTTACTTATTATTACTTATCGTATTTACTATGCCTTAAAGGAATAAGTAGATAATTATGTTTATCCTCCAATAATCTTGCAATCCTAAAGTTATCCTACTTCCAGAATACTAAATACTTGATTTTTTCAGCACAGCATGGATATATCTGTGTTTCTGCTTGAGAGGGATCCATAACTTGAGGTAAGTTTTTCTATTAGGGGGGAGAATATGTTTACTCAAGAATAATAAAAAAGGATAAGTACTTAGCTGTTCAAGGGGGCATATAATAATGGAGGTGGAATATATTGGGAATTGTAGGAATAGTAATTATTGTGTTCGCATCAATAGCGATTTCTGGGGCAGGTGGATACTTTGGACGACGGTACTTAGAAAAAATTAAACGCTCATCTGCAGAGGAAATTGCTGAGAAAATACTTAAGGGTGCACAGGAAGAAGCACAAATTCTAAAAAAAGAGGCGCTCTTAGAGGCACGGGATGAACTGCATAAGGAAAAGGGAGAGTTTGAAAAAGAGATACGGAATAGACGGGGAGAATTAAGTAAGATAGAATCCAGATTATCTCAAAAGGAAGAAAGTTTAGATCAAAAGATAGAAAATATAGAGAAAAAAAATCGGGATCTAAAAAATTATGAGGCTAAGATTACAGAAAAGGAGCAGGAATTAGTCAGACTTCAACAAGAAGAAATAAAAAAACTTGAAAAGATCTCTGAATTGAGCAGTGCTGATGCTAAAAGAATGCTGATGGCAGGTATTGAAAGTGAGGTCAGGCATGAAGCCAATAAGATGATCAAGCAGATAGAGGATGAAGCCAAAGAAACAGCTGAAAAAAAGGGCAAAGAGATACTGGCTCAGGCAATTCAAAGATGTGCATCCGATCAGGTAGCAGAAACAACTGTTTCTGTGGTTAATTTACCCAGTGATGAAATGAAGGGAAGGATTATTGGAAGAGAGGGTCGTAATATCCGTGCCCTTGAAACATTAACCGGAATAGACCTGATTATTGATGATACCCCTGAGGCTGTGATTCTTTCAGGCTTTGATCAGGTAAAGAGGGCTATTGCTAAGATTTCCCTTGAAAGATTAATCCTTGATGGACGAATCCATCCTGCAAGAATTGAGGAGGTTGTCTCAAAGGTTAAGGAGGAGATGGAGGTATCAATAAAAGAAAAAGGGGAACAAGTTACCTTTGATGTAGGTGTTCATGGAATACCCCATGAGGCTATATATCTCTTAGGAAGGCTTAAGTATCGCACAAGTTTTGGTCAGAATGTACTTCAACACAGTAAAGAGGTAGCTTTTATTGCAACTGTAATAGCTGGAGAGATTGGTGCTGATATTTCCCTTGTAAAGCGGGCAGGGCTTTTGCATGATATTGGTAAATCAATTGATGCTGATGTAGAGGGGTCACATGCTTCTATAGGGGCAGACCTTGCCAGAAAATTTGGTGAGTCTAAGGCTGTTATCCATGCCATTGCTGCTCATCATGATGAGGAAAAGCCAGAAACCATAGAGGCATTTATCGTTCAAGCAGCTGATGCTGTTTCTGCTGCCAGACCAGGGGCACGAAAAGAAAACCTTGAGGCATATGTCAAGAGATTGAAAAAGCTCGAAGCTGTAGCCGAAGATTTTAAGGGTGTAGAAAAAGCCTACGCTATTCAGGCTGGTAGAGAGGTAAGGGTGGCTGTAGTTTCTGAAGAAATAGATGATGTGGAGATGGCAACCTTAGCCAGAAACATTGCCAAAAAGATTGAAGAGCAATTGGAATATCCTGGACAGATTAAGATAACAGTTATACGGGAGACAAGGGCTGTTGAGTATGCTAAGTAGGAAGGCTGAAGGTAGGGACACAGAGGGGAAGGGTTTTGTATTCCCCCTTAGAAAAGGGGGTCAGGGGGTTGTTAATTTCCCTTTTGAGAAAAAATGAGGATATTATTAATTGGTGATATTATAGGTAAAAAGGGACGAGAGATAGTAGCCTCTATGCTGCCTGAATTCAAACAGGAAGAAAAGATTGATTTCTGTATCGCTAATGGAGAAAATCTGGCTGGTGGGTTTGGTATGACCCCTAAGGCAGTACAACAGGCATATACAGCCGGGGTAGATGTTCTTACCGGCGGCAACCATATCTGGAGTAAAAAGGAAATATACCAGATTATTGATAATGATGAAAAGATTCTCAGACCATTGAATTATCCGCCAGGTGTACCAGGACAGGGTGGAAGAATCTATACGGTTAATAATCAACAAATTGGGGTAATAAGCCTTTGTGGTCGGGTATTTATGGATGCCCTTGATTGTCCCTTCAGGACGGTTATGGCTGAAGTGAAAAAAATGCGGGCAGAAACGCCAAATATCATCGTAGACTTCCATGCTGAGGCTACCTCTGAAAAGATAGCCATGGGGTTGTATTTAGATGGTCTGGTCAGTGCGGTAATTGGAACACATACCCATGTCCAGACTGCGGATGAAAGAATATTGCCTGAAGGAACGGCTTATATTACTGATACAGGTATGGTGGGAGCAAAGAACTCTGTTATTGGGGTAGATAGTGCTACTATTATCAAAAGGTACTTAACCTTAATGCCACATCGATTTGAGGTAACAAAAACAGGTCCTGGCATATTTTGTGGGGTAATTATGGAAATTAGTTCAGATACAGGTAATGCCTTGAGTATCAGAAGGATTCAACAGGAAATATGAGGAAGCGTTCAGCTAAGGGTCTATCACAAAATAACTGTATTCGGTTGCCACTTCATCCAGCCCCCAGCAAGGAAAAGCAAGACACAGACAGTCTCGTTTTCTAATTTTGGCTGACAGATGAATGCTTACAATATTATTGCAGGAGGTTTTAATGGTAGAAACATTAAAGGTATCATCAACATCCAAGCCAAGTGCTGTTGCCGGAGCCTTAGCCGGAGTTATTAAAGAAAAAGGGCGTGCAGAGATGCAGGTCATTGGTGCTGGTGCCCTGAACCAAGCCATTAAAGCCATTGCTATTGCCCGTGGATTCCTTGTTCCATCTGGAATAGATCTGGTATGTATCCCTTCTTTTGCTGATATTAGTGTGGATGGACAGGAAAAGACAGCTATCAGACTTGTTGTTCAGCCACGATAGGTCAAGGCAGACTCCTTGAATAAACTATTTCCCTGATTGAACCATGCTGAAATTTGTAATGGGTCAGGAGGATATGAGGATTCAGAACTGGCTACTTTTATTCCAGCCCTATTTTCGAGGGAAATTGTGAAGAAAACGCTTTCTATACCTACAATCGATGACAATGCCACTGATTTTGATATTTTATTTAATCTCTGGAATCAAACAAATAATGATAATATGGATGTAACTTTTGAATTTAGTAATTGTAACTTTTTGCGGCAGAATGCGATTGCTTTTCTTGGCGGACTTATTCGATTGATACAATCCAAAGGCGGTACTGTTTGGTTTAACTTAGAAAGTATTTCTAAAACAGTAAAAGCAAACTTGGAGCGGAATGGCTTTATTCCAACATTAGGGTTAGGGAATGGGAGTGTTCCAAAGACAGGTAATTCAATTCCATATCGTGAAGATTCATACCAAGATAAAGATGTTGTAGTTGATTACTTGAAAATGTATTGGCTGGGGCAAGAATGGGTTCATGTAAGTGAAATGCTGAAAGACGCTATTGTAGGTACAGTCTGGGAGATTTACGCCAATGCCTTTGAGCATGGGAAATCATCTGTTAGGATCTTTAGTTGTGGACAACATTATCCACACCGTCATGAGTTAAAATTAACTGTGGTTGATTTTGGGGCTGGAATACCTTCTAATGTTAGATTGTTTTTCGAGCCTGATCCACGAGCACAGTCTTTGAATGCCGCAAGCTGTTTGAAATGGGCTTTTCAAAGAGGTAATACCACAAAACCTGACGGTCGCGGACTGGGTCTTGACCTGCTTAAAGAGTTTGTAAAACTGAACAAGGGAAAACTTGAAATATTCAGCCATGAGGGTTATGTTATAATAGACAACAAACAAGAAAAATTTGCGAACAAGACAACCTTTTTTGAAGGAACTCTTGTTAATATTACATTTATTTGTGATGAGTCCCATTACCGTTTGGTATCAGAGATGGTAGAGGAACCGCTTTTCTAAGAAACGGAGGTTTTAAGATGAAACTAATCGTATATGATCTAATCGGTGAGAACTGTCTAACATTGGATGACGGACAAAAGATTTATGACCTCATTCATCCTGAACTGATAGCAAGTCACCAAATAGAACTTGATTTTGACAAGGCAAAAGTGTTTGCCTCTCCATTTTTTAATATAGCCATAGGCCGTCTTCTTAAGGATATAAAATCTGAAGACCTGAATCGTCTGCTCAAGGTGAATAACTTGGCCCCCGTAGGCTACTCTGTATTGAAACGGGTTATTGAAAACTCTAAAGAATATTATTCTCCCAATGAAAATACCCGTAAGGCATTAGATGCTGTCTTACTTGAACAATCGGAGAACCTTTGATGGCTGTTAATTATCTAATCCATGCAGATGTAATTGATATTCGGCAAGATGTGCCAAAACCTGACGATATTTTCTTTGTTGATACAAATGTGTGGTACTGGCTTGCCTATACTCGTGCGAGTCAGTCAACACAGCCATATCAAATACATGCTTACCCATCATACATTGGCAATGCCATTTCAGTAAGAAGTCAACTTCACAGATGTGGACTTTCTCTTGCCGAATTAGCTCATCTGATTGAAAAGACGGAGTGGGAGATTTACATTCGCTCTAATGGGAATTTGAGGAATAAATAATACCGTCATAATTATTCAACAGAACGGATCAAAGTCGTAGAAGAAATTCAAACCGCATAGAACCAAGTCAATAATATGTCCCAACTGCTTGATATTCAAATAGATGAACTTGTTACCAATGCTGCTCTCTCAAGGCTTTCAAGTCAGCCTCTCGACGGCTATGATCTATTTATCCTTGAAACTATTTCAAGGGCAGGTGTGGTAAAAATTATTACCGATGATGGCGACTTTGTCACAGTTCCAGGAATACAAGTCTTTACAGCCAATAAGAATGTCATTGATACTGCTCGAAATCAGAGAAAACTGTTGCAACGGTAAAGTTGAAAGGGAGGAAGGACGCTTTATTTAACTCTCCTAACATCAATAAGTTAACAATAAAATATCCTCCTATCTGTCTGTGCATCGACTGATTTGCCAAGTGTCCTCGCTCAAGCAAGCACACAATCGTTACAAAATCCAAGGATTATTTGCAAAATCAGACACAGATATCGTATGCAAGGAGAATTATGGATAATCTTCATATCTATACCATTTCAGAAATTACCTCTAAAATCAAGCTTCTTCTGGAAGGAAACATGTATAATATCTGGGTAAGGGGAGAGGTTTCTAACTTAGTTATCCCCAACTCAGGGCATGTGTATCTTACCCTCAAGGATAATTATTCACAAATAAGGGTGGTTATCTTTCGGAATAAGGCAAGCCTCCTGAGATTTGATATTCGGGATGGATTAACTGTTATTGCTCATGGAGAAATAAGTGTTTATGAAAAAAGGGGTGAGTATCAACTTATTGCTGATATTCTTGAGCCTACTGGATATGGTGAATTATATCTTGCCTTTGAACAATTAAAAGAAAGATTGAGACTTGAAAGGCTTTTTGATGAAACACATAAAAAACCTTTGCCCATGCTTCCTGAGCGGATTGGAATTATTACCTCCCCTACTGGTGCTGCTATCTGGGATATGTTGAATATAATCACCCGAAGATTTCCAAATATGGAGATAATCATTTATCCTGTTCTGGTTCAAGGAGATGCAGCCCCTGCTGATATTGCTCAGGCTATTGCACAGATGAATAGTTTGCCAGATACCCTGTTGCCGACTGTTCTTATTATAGGCAGAGGAGGCGGGTCAATAGAGGATATATGGGCATTTAATGATGAAAAGGTAGCAAGAGCCATATTTGCATCCAATATTCCCATAATATCTGCTGTAGGGCATGAATGCGATTTTACCATAGCTGATTTTGTTGCAGACCTGCGAGCCCCAACCCCATCAGCAGCAGCAGAACTGGTGGTAGTAAATAAAAGAGAGATTGTAGCAAGAATAGAGGTGTTGTCTATTCGTCTAAAAGCTACCCTGCAAAAAAACCTTGACCTCCTTGCCTATAGACTAAAAAGATTACAAGAATCCCCTGCCCTGTTGCGGGCTGATTATGCAGTGTTTCAATATCAGCAACGGGTTGATGATGCAACCATTGCCCTGTCTCATGCCACATCTAATCTTATTAAATTGACCCTGGCACGGCTCGAAAACTTTACCGGTAAACTCCATGCCTTAAATCCATCAGCCATACTTGCCAGAGGTTATAGCATTGCCTTTAAGCTGCCAGAGGAAACTGTCCTGAGTGATGCTAATCAGGTGAAAGGAAAAGACAGGATACGGATAAAGCTGCATAAGGGAGAGGTGATTGCTGAGGTAAGGGATAATAATTTGTGACAGACCCTAAAATCGATATTGCACTGACATATGATGTGAATTGCCGAGACTTCCAAATGGTTCTAAGCAATAGTCAATGCTGCACAAATACAGGATATCCTGCAGGGAATGAATCTTTTGTGATGAGATTAGAAGGGTTAACAGAACAAATACTAA
>MNYI01000211.1 GCA_001873945.1 Candidatus Desantisbacteria bacterium CG2_30_40_21 | reverse complement strand
AGCTATAGGAAGACCTCGAAAACAGTAAAAAACGGGCGCTGTCCCCGGTTTTCCCCCGGTTTTCCCCGGTTTTCTGAACAGGTTTAGGAACAACAACTTGATAACTCATTGGATTTCAAACTCCTTTGGGTCATATACTCATCAATAGTCACATAATCCCCAGACTGGTATGCAATATGAGCCTCTTAAATCTGCGATTGAACAGATGGGCTTTCTTCAAGTAATTCCTCCTCAAACCCTCCTATTTGTTTCTCCAACAATTTCCATATCTGATATTTCTCACTAAAGCCTAAAACCTTGAGAGATTCCACCAGAGATTCAAAGGGAATTGACAATTTCACTGAATTCTGTAACATAAATTAACCTCCTCGTAGAATATTTCCCCCACCAGCTATACTGCCTTTTCATGGGTTCAGCATATCATCTTCCCATCTTCAAGCTTAAAATTCGGTGATTTTCCAATTTTTTTGCATAATAACAACCATACCACAATTATCTTAAAATGTCAAGTAAAATGTGGACAAAAACACCATTTTGTATGCAAATGACCCCGTAAGGAGTCAAGAAAAAATAAGTTGTACGCCAAGAGTCGCTGAGACGATTAGCTGGCAAGGCGTGAGAAGCGAGCATACTACTGTTCGTAATCGACGAACAACGAAACCAGCCAAGATGGATCGGTGACACAACTCCTGCAAGTTATTTTTTCTTGACGACTAACTACACAAAGGTACTGCACTACAAGATTATGGAATAGCAGCTACAGCCAATCTATCGCATCTTTCATTATATTTATCCCCTGAATGCCCCTTAACCTTAACCCACTCAACCTGATGTGGCTGGATTAATTTGAGCAGTTCCTGCCACAGATTTTGATTCTTGACCGGCTGTTTAGTGGCAGTTTTCCATCCATTGGCTAACCATGTTTTTATCCAATTTTGAGTGAAGGCATTGATGATATAAGCACTGTCTGAATATATCCTTATTTCTGAAGGGGTTTTTATTGCCTGTAATCCCTGAATTACACCCATTAGTTCCATTTGATTATTGGTTGTATTCCGTTGTCCTCCAGCAAATTCCTGTTCTTTTTCCTCAATAATAAGAATAGCTGCCCATCCCCCTGGACCTGGATTGCCCTGACATGCCCCATCTGTATATAGAGTAAGCACATTCGTTTCTTTTATCATGTCAAAACCTCCCTATAGCTCTTGCTATCCTTCCATATTATCATACAAGTATTATCTTGTCAAATAAAAAAAAACAAACATTGACTTTTACCTTGAAATCTGTTATACTTTCAGGGTAATTATTTGAAACGAGGAGGCAAGATGATGCTGCAAGAAATCGAAAAAGCAAAGGAGCATTTTGGCAGGATATTAGAGGAACAACTTAATCGGGTTGAAACCATGAAAAAATCACAGGAATGGATAGATTATACTCAAGTAACACCAATAATCATTGGCGTTATTGGAGGGGATGGGATTGGTACATATATTACAGATGAGGCAAGACGAGTGTTGAGGTTTTTACTTGAGGATGAGATTTCCAAAGGAAAGGTTGAGCTTAGAGACATTGAGGGATTAACCATTGAAAATCGGGCTAAAGCCATGAAAGCCATACCAGAAGACATCCTTGAGGAAATAAAGAAGTGTCATATTTTGCTTAAGGGACCACTCCATACTCCAAAAAAAGGGGATCCTTGGCCTAATATTGAAAGTGCTAATGTTGCCATGCGTCGCGAGCTTGATTTATTTGCCAATGTCAGGCCAGTAAGGGTGCCAGTGGAGGGAATAGATTGGATATTCTTTCGAGAAAATACTGAGGGTGCCTATATCCTTGGAAGCAAGGGGGTAAATGTTACCGATGATCTGGCTATTGACTTTACCGCTGTTACTACTCAAGGCTCAGAGCGGATAATTCGCATGGCTTTTGAGTATGCCAGAAAAAATAAGATAAATAAGGTTACTGTGATTACTAAGGCAAATGTGATCAAAACAACCGATGGAAAGTTCCTTGCTGTTGCCGATCAAATAGCTGCAAATTATCCTGAGATAGAGTGGGATGATTGGTTTATTGACATCATGACCGCCAAGCTGATAGATCCAAAGAGAAGAACACAGTTTAAGGTAATGGTCATGCCAAACCTTTATGGTGATATTCTTACTGATGAGGCTGCCGAGTTTCAGGGTGGGGTTGGAACTGCTGGGAGTGCTAATATTGGCAAACAATATGCTATGTTTGAGGCAATACACGGCACAGCTCCAAGGATGGTTGAGAATGGAAGGGCACAATATGCTGATCCGTCAAGTATGTTGAGGGCAACGGTCATGCTCTTAAACCACATCGGGCTGGCGGAAAAGGGAAAAAGATTGGAAAAAGCTCTGGATATTTGTGGTCAATACGAAAAAAAGATTGTGATTACCGGAAGGGAAGATGGGGCTACGAGTGAGGAATTTGCGGATTATGTTATGGAAACTGTGAGGTAGTGCTCGTTTCAAATACGGTTCTCGCTTTAGCTCGCGATACTTTTCACACCCTCTAAATGACAGCCGCAAGAAGGACAATCCTTGTCCTCACGAAAGTGGGGATTCGTGCTCCCGTGAATGGTTAAGGGAATCGTCATTTATGCCCCGGTGAACGGTTATGTAATTTCTTCGTGTTCTTTGTGGTAAAAAACTTCCTGTTACCGTCATTTTAAGGTTGACACGACAGTAGGAAGAAGGGAGGAAGTAAATGTGGAGAAAACAACGCAATTCATCCCATGGTTTTACCTTGATAGAGGTTGTGTGTGTCCTATTTATTATCGGACTTATCGCTGCTCTTTGTCTGCCACAGCTTAAAAAACTAATGATTGAGGATAAAACTTCTGGTGAGACAAAAATCATTTGTGATACCCTGAAAGATGCCCGATATAGTTCTATTACCGAAGGGGTAGCATATGATGTTTTGTTCAAGGATGAGCATATCTGGATTAAAGGGGAGGAAAAATCCCGCCTTTCATCTGTCGTTATCTTTTCCACTAATCCCTTCTGGTTTTATCCGTCAGGTAGAGCAACACCGGGTGAAATCATGGTTGATGACCATATGATTATTGTCTCTATTTCTGGGAGGTTGAAGGTTGAAAAAACAATGGATTGAGTCTGGTTTTACACTTCTTGAGGTAATGGTTGCTGTGGCTATCTTTGGGATAGCGGTTATCACCCTGCTGGGTGTATTTTCAAATGGGCTTAATCTGATGAGGTTAACAAATAACCAGACACAAACAATTATCCTTGCCCAATCAAAACTCGCAGAGTTTAATGCAGGGTTGGAGAAGAATACTGAGGGGAAAGAAGGAAACTTTGCATGGAAGATAACAACTGCCATGGAACAAGGGATGGAACGGATTACTGTAAATGTCTGCCGTGATAAAAAAGAGAAGATACAGCTTGTTACCTTGAAACAGGCAGGACAATAGAGATGCCATGCAATGTTCTTCTCAATTTTTCGTGTTTCTCCGTGTTCTCTGTGTCTCCGTGGTGAGTAATTACCTCTTCTGAATATTTACAAAAAACTCCTTGCATTTTATAAGAAAATATGCTAATATATATCAATCATGAAATGGTTAAATGAATTTGTAAGGGATGAAATAAAAGGGTTGCAATCATATTCTGTACCTGATATTACCTGCAGGATAAAGCTGGATGCTCATGAAAATCCATATTCGCTGCCGAGTTTTGTGCAGAAAAAGATTGAGCAAGCCTGTTCATGGCTTGCATTTAATCGTTATCCTGACCCATGTGCTCGTGTGTTGCGTGAAAATTTGAGCCTCAAGCTTTCTGTTGATTCCGAAATGATAATGATGGGCAATGGTTCAGATGAACTTATTTTGTATCTGCTTTTATGCTTTGGATCAAAACAGGTTGTCTTTCCTACGCCAACCTTTGCTATGTATGATATTCTGGCTAAATGTGCCTTTTCCCGACCAATAGGGATACCATTAGGGGATGGTTTTGAGATTAACGAGGGAAAAATCATCGAACAGGCAAGGCAGGAACCATCGATAATATTCTTGAGCTATCCAAACAATCCAACAGGAAACTGCTTTGTAACAGAAAGAATTGAACGAATAATCAGCCAGACGCAATCCTTGATTGTTATAGATGAGGCTTATTATGAGTTTTCGCAGGAGACATTTCTGCCATGGGTTCACGAATGTGAAAGGGTTGTTGTCTTGCGGACACTTTCCAAGGCTTTTGGATTGGCAGGGTTACGAGTTGGGTATATGATTGCTCAACCTCAGGTGATAAATGAGGTGCAAAAGGTAAAACTGCCCTATAACTTAAATGCCTTTTCGCAAGTATCAGCATCCTTAGCCATAGAGAATGCCCCTTTGTTTCTTCCAATCGTTCAGGGGATAATGGATGAACAAAAAAGAATAGCTGAGGGTTTAGATGCAATCTATGGTATTAAGGTGTATCCATCAAAAGCAAACTTTATCCTCTTTAAGATTGCAGAGGATATTTGTGCTAAGGATATTTTTGATTTATTAATAAATGAAGGGATATTGATTCGGTATCTTTCCGATACTCCGGGTTTGAGTAATTGCTTGCGGGTTACAGTGGGGAGACCTGATGAAAATAATGAATTCTTGGGAGCAATGAAGAGGATTATGGGAGGAAAAGATGAACAGACAAGCTGAAATAAAACGAAAAACAAGAGAGACAGATGTTAACCTATGGATAAATCTGGATGGTACAGGGAATGCCAAATTAGATACTGGCATTGGCTTTCTGGATCATATGCTTGAATTATTCAGCAAACATGGGTTTTTTGACCTTAAGGTTCAGGCTAAAGGGGATATTCATGTTGATTATCACCATACAGTAGAGGATATCGGAATATGCCTTGGTGAGGGTGTAGCAAAGGCATTAGTTGATAAAAGGGGAATAAGGCGATATGGGGCAGTGTCCTTACCCATGGATGAGGCATTGGTGGATGTGGCATTGGATATAAGCGGCAGGGGGATGCTGATATTTAATGTTAAGTTTTCCGATTTAACCACAGGGATGAATGGGGATGATATTAAACGGTTTGATGTTGAGTTGGTAAAGGAATTTTTCAGAGCATTCAGTCAACATAGCAGCATAACCATTCACATTAATCTTGAATATGGAGAAAATAGCCATCATATTATTGAGGCTATCTTTAAGGCATTTGCCAGGGCACTTTGTCTGGCAGTTGAGGTTGATAAAAGGATAGAAGGGGTGTTGTCTACCAAAGGGATGATTTGATAAGTGAAAAGTGAAAAGTGAAAAACGAAAAATTAAGATAGAAAATGTAGCTGTCTCAATTTCCAATCACTTTTCACTTTTCGTTTTTAGTTTATGCAATGGGGGAGGTGTTTCCATGTTAGTAATTCCAGCTATTGACTTAAAAAAAGGGGCTGTTGTCCGATTGACTCAAGGGGAAAAGGATACAGCTGTTGTTTATTCTGATGACCCTGCAGAGATAGCAAGGCTCTGGGAATCAAAGGGGGCAGAGTTGATTCATGTGGTTGACCTTGATGGGGCAATGGCAGGTCATCATCAAAATCTGGAGTCAGTCAAAAAAATAGTAGATGCAGTCTCGATCCCTGTTCAGTTTGGTGGTGGGGTGCGAAGTATCAAGACCATAGAAGAGGTGCTTAATATAGGGGTAGCAAGGGTTATCATTGGAAGTAAAGCAGCTATGGATCCCAATCTGGTTCAGGAGGCAGTAGCTAAATTTAACAACAAGGTAATTGTAGGAATAGATGCTAAAGGGGGAAAGGTAGCCGTATATGGCTGGCAGCAGATGACAGAATACTCAGCCCTTGACCTTGCCCAGGAAATGAAGAGAAATGGGGTAACAACCATTATTTATACAGATATTGCCAGAGATGGGATGTTAGAGGGGCCAAATTTTGATGCCATACGGAATTTTACCCAGGCAATCAAATTAGATGTTATTGCCGCAGGCGGGGTAACAACGATAGATGATATTAAAAAACTTCTTGAATTTGAAAAAATGGGCTTAAAGGGTGCAATTATTGGCAAGGCACTCTATACTGGTAAGACGGAGCTATCTGAGGCAATAAAAATGGTTAAAGATGCTCACATAGAACCTGCCCGTGAAACAATAACAGCCACAGATAGGTTCAGACGGCCATTTAAGCTGAAGAGCGAGGATGAGGTTGTTAAGTTTTATTAGGGCTTGTTAGCCATTAAACGAAGAGATTTAACCACAGATAAACACAGATACACACAGATAAAGAAACCCAAAAGATTATCTGTGTTCATCTGTGGTTAATAATCTGGCTGCATTTTCCCCTGCAAGGTATCCTGTGGAAAATGAGGCTTGCAGGTTAAATCCGCCTGTATCTGCATCTACATCTATTATTTCACCCGCAAAATATAACCCCTTTATAATACAAGACTCCATGGTTTGCGGATTAATATCCTTTAAGGAAATCCCACCACGGGTAATCATTGCCTGCTCCACAGGTAATGACTCAGTTATCTCTAACCGCAATCCCTTGAACAAGACAACCAATCTATGCCGTTCATCCTTGTTAATCTGGCTCACCTGTTTATCATGTCTAATACCTGCAATCTCTATAAAAACATCAACCATTCTCTGTGGCAAGAAAAATTTGAGTATACTCCTGATATTCTTTTTTGGATTAATACTAAACTCTCTTTGAAAGCGTGCATTTATCTGTTCATAGGACAACCCTGGTTTCAGATCTATGGTTACAAATACTGCCTTGCCCTCATTCAGCCAATCAACAATCTGTCCGCTCAAGGATAAAATCAGGGGACCGGATATGCCAAAGCCTGTAAACAACAATTCTCCAACCTCTGAAATTATCTGCCGTTTCCTATCATTAATCGTAGGGGCAGACCGGTGTGTCTGCCCAATAAAGGTAAGTTGAATATTTTTCAGGGTCAGTCCCTCTAATAGTTTTGGATAACATTCCCTTGTTTTTAAGGGAACAAGCCCAGCACAAAGAGGGATGATCTGATGCCCCAGCCGTTGTGCTATCCTTAATCCATCCCCTGTTGACCCTGTGAAACCGTAAGAAATGCCACCAGTGGCAAGGATAATCCTGTCGCATAAAATTTCTTTTTTATCCCTGAGCAACACACCCTTTACTTGATTATCCTGCACAAGAATATCATCTACTCGTGCATTGTAGATAATTGTTACATTATTTTCAGCCAGCTTTTTTTTTAATATCTCAAGGACGCTGCCTGCCGTATCAGTTACAGGAAAAACACGCAATTGCCTTTCTATTTTAAGGCTTAGTCCCCTATCCTCAAAGAATTGCATTACATCAGTATTTGAGAATGTGTTCAAAGCAGTCCTCAAAAACCTACCATTCTTGCGGAAATTACCAATAAGGATCTCAATGTCACAAGCATTAGTAATATTACAGCGACCCTTACCAGTCAAGAGAAGTTTTTTGCCAGATGTAGGATTTTTTTCTATCAGGGTAACATTTGTCAGAGGTACTACCTCCTGACCAAGTTGACCTGCCCGAATAGCTGCCATCATCCCTGCAGGTCCGCTACCAATTACGATTATGTTTTTTTTATTCATCTAATGCTCCTGCTCTAAGGAGTCAAATGAGACATATCTCAACCAAGTTATTATATCAGAATTTTATGTATTGTCAACTGAAAAAGCATGCAAAGCAGCAATTCTCATTATGGTAAAATGGATAAGGGGGAGATATGGAGATTAATCGGTAGGACAGGCATTCTTGCCTGTCATCTGCAACAGGACAGGCAGGAATGCCTGTCCTACCAACAATTCTGTTGATAATCGACAGGCTGTTACGGAATAGAAATTTGGTAACCGTTCACCGGGGCAGGAATGACGATTCCCTTAACCGTTCACGGG
>MNYI01000006.1 GCA_001873945.1 Candidatus Desantisbacteria bacterium CG2_30_40_21 | reverse complement strand
TTTGGTTACCAGTAACTACTCACCACAAAGGCATGAAGACACAAAAAGTTGATAAGTTGAATAGTTGATGGGTTGATGGGTTGATGGGTTGGAAAGGGAAGGGTTTGTAGGTTTATGAATCTGTATTCCTTTAACCCTTTAACCTATAAACCTATAAACCCATCAACTCATCAACCAACCTATCAACCTATCAATTTATGTGTTCTCCGTGGTGAATTACTTTACCTGAGTAGTTACGATTACCACTGTATTTCTCCGTGTTTTGAGTGGTAAATTCTCCTCGCTGAGTAATTACCTTCGCACCCTTCCACCTGCATCACATACATAAACCACTATGCTTCCAAAGAATTCACCCCTGAAACATACCTTTACCACAACCATAATATCCCCTGGATGAACCCTTCCAACAGGGTAATACCAGCCCTTGTTTTTCAAGAATTTCTGGGCATCCGTTGACTTTTTTATTCTTTTCACGGCAATTACTCTGGCACTTTTTGCATCAGGATGCTCTCTGGCTGCATTGACAGCATTCCTTTTGGCTACGATTATTACCTTTGCATCCTCAAGGCTGCAACTTGTAGGAATTAGCAGACAGAGTATCAAGAAAAAAAGGACAATCCTATGGCATGTTTTCATCTTTATCACCTCAATTATTGTTATCGGCAGAAAAGATGATTTGGCTTAATTGGTAGTGGCTGATTATCCCCATGGCCATCAACAAGAAAGAGCTGATAATGCAAATAACCAATGCTGAATTAATCATAGCTGCTGCAATTTCCCTTTTATCTTCACCCATAAATGGTCTTTTGTAGAAAATTCCTCCATACCATGTATCCCCTCCCAATCTTATCCCTAAGGCACCAGCCATAGCTGCCTCTGGAATACCGCTATTGGGTGAGGCATGATTTTTATGGTCTCGTAGCATGATCCTAAAAGAGGAGGAAAAATCCTTGCCCAAAAGAAAAGATGATACCGGGATCAAAAATCCGCAAATTCGGGCTGGAATAAAATTTGCCATATCATCTAACCGTGCGGAAAACCATCCAAAGTCCATGTATTTTTCATTCTTGTAACCAACCATGGAGTCAAGGGTATTTATTGCTCGATACGCAATAGCCAGTACAGGACCACCCAGAATTAAATAAAATAAAGGGGCAATAACCCCATCATTAGTGCTTTCTGCCACACTTTCTACTGTGGCAACAATAATCTCATCTCGTTGTAAATGCTGCGTGTCTCTGCCTACAATCATAGATAATCTGTGTCTGGCATTAACCAGAGAACCTTTTTCTAATTCTCTCAGGATGTCTCTTGCCTTGACGCATAGATCTTTTATCGCAAAGGTGGTATAAGCCACATATATCCATACCAATGTCCCCAGCAGGGGATGAATTCTTTTGGAAATTTCTATGGATAGATATGCCAGAGCAATGGTTATGCCAACAACAACAAGGGTCAATGCCATCCCCTTTATCCGTACAAACCAGTTAACGGTTTTTCTTGGGGATTCTTCTTTACCCATCCTGCCCATGCCCTTGTTCCATTTTTTATCCAAAAATCTTATTAATTTACCCATCCACCGGACAGGGTGCGGCAGAAATTCAGGGTCTCCTATAATCAAGTCAGTAATGTAGGCAGAGATTAACTGTACAATCATATAATAAAGAATACCATAAAATGACGGTAAAGGCAAGTAATTTCTTGCATTTTCTTTTTGTTTATGCTATACTTCTAAAGAAGAGGGGTGCCAGATGAAGTTTGAAGAATCATTGCAGGAGCTTGAAGAAATTGTTCGAAAGATGGAGGGTGGCAACATTCCCCTTGATGATGCCTTGGGACTGTTTGAAAAAGGAATGAAACTCTCCAATCTCTGCTCAAAAAAACTTGAGGCAGCTCGATCAAAAATAGAGATACTAACCAAAGGCAAGGATGGAGAGCTAACAACTCAACCATTTTGTGTAGAGTAAGGGGACAAAAACATGGACATATTAAAATACCTTAAGACAAATGCTAAACGAATAGATGATAACTTAGATAAATACCTTCCGCCAGAGGATGAGTACCCGGATATTATCCATAAGGCAATGAGATACAGTGCTATTAATGGCGGGAAACGCATTAGACCCATCCTTTGTCTGGCTGCATGTGAGACTGTGGGGGGTAAAAAAGAGGATGCTTTAATGGTTGCCTGTGCCATTGAATTAATACATGCCTATTCCTTGATTCATGACGACCTTCCTGCTATGGATAATGATGATTTCCGTCGGGGAAAACCTTCCTGCCATAAAAAATATGGTGAAGCTATAGCCATTCTGACTGGGGATGCATTGCTTACACATGCCTTTTATTTGTTCTCCAAGGGAAAAAATCCAGAGCAGAACAACAAGATATTAGAAGAAATATCTTATGCTATTAGTACCTTTGGCATGATTGGCGGACAGGTGGTAGATATGTTGAGTGAAAACAAATTGCCAGATGCACCTGTTCTTCAATATATTCATACCCACAAAACAGGTGCCCTGATATGTGCCTCTGTAAAGGCAGGCTGTATCCTCGGTGGAGGTGGGGAAAAAGAATTGGATGCCCTGACTAAATATGGCGAGTTGATAGGGCTTGCATTCCAGATAGTAGATGATATTATAGAAATTGAAGGAGAAAAAGGGAAAATGAGAAATAGTGACATTGAACAATCCAAACTCACCTATCCTGCTGTCTATGGTATTGCAGAATCAAAACAACGGGCATCTCGATTAGTCACAAAGGCAACAATTTTGCTGGATGAATTTTGGGGAAAAAACACCCCATTATATCAACTTACTGAGCTTATTGGGAATAGAGGCTATTAAAGATGATTCTAAAAAAAATAATCTCACCAGATGACTTAAAAACACTAACCATACCTGAATTAAAACAACTGCTGACAGAGATACGGGAATTAATCATTAACACGGTATCTACAAATGGAGGGCATCTTGCCTCCAGCCTTGGTGTGGTAGAATTAACCGTTGCAATACATTACATTTTTAATGCCCCACAGGATAAGATCATCTGGGATGTAGGACATCAGGCATATGCCCATAAGATACTTACCGGAAGAAAGGATGCATTTGGCTCTCTGCGAACGATTCAAGGTATAGCCGGATTTCCCAAAATAGAAGAAAGCCCTTATGATGCCTTTACCACAGGACATGCCTCGACATCTATCTCTGCGGCTCTGGGCATGGCTATTGCACGGGATATGGCAAAAGAGTCCCATAAAATAGTAGCAATCATTGGAGATGGGTCAATATCTGGCGGATTAGCCTTTGAGGCATTAAACCATGCAGGATATTTGGGCAAAGACATATTGATCATCCTTAACAGCAATGAAATGTCTATTTCACCCACAGTGGGCGCACTTGCCAAATACCTGAACAAGATTCTCACTGCACCAATATATAACCGATTCAGAAAGGATGTTCAGGAGCTTTTGTCTAAGGTTCCAAGGATTGGGAATACTGTGGTTGATCTGGCTCAAAGGGTTGAAGAAGGGATAAAAAATGTTTTGGTCCATGGGGTATTGTTTGAATATCTTGGGCTACGATATATTGGACCAGTGGATGGACACAATCTTCCATTGCTTATAGAAACATTAAAAAGTGTACGAAAGCTGAAGGGTCCTATCCTGCTTCATGTTATCACAAAAAAAGGGTATGGCTATGAACCTGCTGAAAAACATCCAGATATGTTTCATGGGCTGGGTCCATTTGATGTTACTACCGGACAATCTCAAAAGGGTCAAGGAATTACCTTCTCTGAGGTATTTGGCAACGCTTTGGTTGAATTAGCTGCATCCAATCCAAAGATAGTGGCTATTACGGCAGCCATGGAAGATGGGACAGGGTTAGGGGAATTCAAGGAAATGTTTTCCAAACGACTGTTTGATGTCGGAATTGCTGAGGAACATGCCGTTACCATGGCTGGTGGGATGGCAGCAAGTGGCTTAAAACCTGTGGTGGCTATCTATTCTACATTTCTACAAAGAGCCTATGATCAAATATTACATGATGTTTGTTTGCCAAACCTGCCTGTTGTATTTTGTCTGGATCGTGCTGGATTGGTAGGTGAGGATGGGGCAACACATCATGGTGTGTTTGACATTGCTTACCTCAGACACATGCCAAATATTACCCTATGCGCCCCAAAGGATGCAGCAGAACTTAAAGAAATGCTTGCACTGGGAATAAACTCCAACTCCCCCTTTGCTATTCGATACCCAAGGGGTAAGGTCGTTGCCCCCCCCTCTCCTGTGAAGAATGGGGAAAATACAATAGTTGAAATGGGTAGGGCTGAGGTAATCAGGGATGGTATGGATGCCTATATCATAGCTTGTGGCAGTATGACCTGGATTGCTATTGAGGCAGCATTGAGACTTGATGGGGAATTCAGCCTTGGTGTAATTAATGCCCGTTTTATCAAGCCTCTTGACACAGAAACCATCCTGAGGGTAGCAGAAAAAACCGGCAGGATAATTACTCTGGAGGAACATGTACTTGCCGGCGGATTTGGCAGTGCGGTTTGCGAATTGCTTAACAAATACCGGATAAAGGCAGGGATAACGAGTCTTGGTTTGCCGGACTCATTTGTTGAACATGGAAAAACAAGTCTTTTGTTGAAAAAATATGGGTTGGATGTGGATGGTGTTGTTGAGGGGATCAGGGAAAATATGGGGAGATAGCTTACTTGAATATTATGAGGAGGGATGACTAATCATGATTAGAAAACCAGTAAGAGCAGGCTCGTTTTATCCGGCTCAACCAGATCATCTCAGGGGAGAGGTTAACGGCTATCTCAAAAAAGAAATGATTAAAAGAGATGCCCTTGGTTTGATAGTCCCCCATGCTGGGTATATGTATTCTGGAGGGGTGGCAGGAGCAGTTTATTCATCTATCTTGCCCTCGGAAACTTTTATTATCCTTTGTCCAAACCATACCGGGCAGGGTAAGCCATTTTCCATCATGAATAGCAGAATATGGCAAACCCCTCTTGGTGATGTCCCGATAGACTTTGAATTAGCCAATAAGCTATCCTTTGCAAGCAAATATATTCAGATAGACCATGTTGCCCATTTATATGAACATAGCATTGAGGTGCAGCTTCCATTTTTGCAGGTTTTATTTGAGAATTTTCAGATAATTCCCCTATGTATGGGACATAGCCATCCATCTGTGTACAAGGAAATAGGTGTGGAGATTGCCAATTGTATCAAGCTGTCACAAAAAAAGATAACAATTATTGCCAGCTCGGATATGAGCCATGAGGGGCAGCTTGATGAAAATAGTCTGGAAAAATACCTGAAATATCACGACCAATTAGCTATAGATGCTATCCTTGAATTGAATGAGGAGGAATTAATCAGGCAGGTAGAAGGATTAAATATTACCATGTGTGGTTATGCCCCAGCGGTTGCCATGTTGACTGCAACCAAACAGCTTGGTGCTAAAAGTGCTGAATTAATCAAGTATGCTACTTCATGGGATGTAACCCATGATTATAACTATGTAGTGGGATATGCTGGGATTGTGGTAACATAACATGGTAAAACGCAACATTAAGCTTTGTTTGCGATATGATGGCACAAACTATTATGGCTGGCAAAAACAATCTAATAAGATTACCGTGTCCGGGGCATTAGAAAAGGCTATCCAGACAGTTACCTGTGAATCAGTGAGGGTTTTTGCTGCCAGTCGGATAGATGCTGGGGCACATGCCTATGGACAGGTGGTGAATTTTCAGACAAATGCAAAATGGGATAGTTCTGTCTTTCCAAAGGCACTAAGCTGTAACCTGCCACCAGATATTGTTGTTTATGATGCACAAGATATGCTATCTAATTTTCATGCCCGATTCTCAGCCAAGTGGCGAAGGTATCAATATCTGATATTAAACTCACTACACCCTTCACCCTTTTACCGCAATTATGCCTATTTTCAGCCACACCAACTTGATATAGACAGAATGATAGAAGGGGCTGCATTTCTTGTTGGCAAACATGATTTTTCATCATTTTGTACAAGAGTAAAAACCATAGAAAATCCTATTCGCACAGTAAAGTTGTTATTAATAGAAAAAAAAGGTGAATTTATCAGTATGGATATAATCGCTGATGCCTTTCTTTATGGGATGATAAGAAGCATTGTAGGGATATTAATTGATGTGGGCAAGGGCAAAAAAACACCAAACGAGGTAAAGGATGTGCTTGAGGCAAGAAATAGAAAAATAGGTCCAGCGGTTCGTCCAGCATGTGGACTTTATCTGGTGGAGGTGGGATATTGAGAATAGCCTGTATTCAGATGGATATAATACCAGGGGCAGTGCAGTTTAACCTTAACCGTAGCATAGAGTTTATGGATAGTATTATGGATAAAAAGCCCGACATTATCTGCCTGCCTGAGCTTTTTACCACCGGCTATTGTTTAGTCGAGGCAAAAGAGCTTGCAGAACCAATCCCAGGACACACTACACACTTGTTATCTCAAAAAAGCCGTGAGATGGGGTGTTTTTTGATTGGCGGGAGCATTCTGGAACAAGGTGATAACAGCATTTACAATACGGCTGTTATTTTTGACCGTGCAGGACGAATCAGAGCCAAATACCGCAAGATGCACCTCTTTGCTCCATTTGATGAGCCCAAGTATCTAACACCAGGAGATAGAACCATAATCGTAGAAACAGAATGGGGCAAAGTTTCTGTAGTAATCTGTTATGATTTGCGATTCCCTGAATTGTTTACGGAATTATTCGCTACTGGAGTCAAGATAGTTTTTGTCGTAGCAGAATTCCCTCATCCAAGACTGACAGATTGGAAAACCCTGTTGATGGCTCGGGCAATGGATAATCGTATTTATGTTATTGGTGTTAATCGAGTAGGCAAGGATGAAAAATCAAGTTTTTTTGGACACACACTTATTGTTTCACCATCTGGTGAAATAATAGATGAGATGGGCGAGGAGGAAGGGGTACTTATGGTTGATGTGGATTTGGATCAGGTTGCAAAATTTCTTTAGCTCAAAGCGGAAAATGCCGATAATTTACTAAAGCCGTATTGTAACTATTCAGATTATGGGGAGACAAAATGTATAGATTCATATTCTGCATCATCTTTTTTATTATAATGTATGGCATTTGCGAGGCAAAGATTATTCCAAAGGAATTGGTTGAGAATAGAGATTATAAGATTATTACCATTAAAAAGGGTGATACCTTATGGCAACTGGCTAAAAAGCATTACAATAATCCACATATGTGGGTAAACTTCAGGGCATACAATGATTTTACTGACCCTCACTGGATATATCCCGGAGAGAAACTGATTATATCATTCATAGAGGTAGAGAGGGTTGTAAAATTTTTGAAAGAACAAAGGGATGGGGTAAAAAGTCAAAAAAATGAAGAAGAAGAACGACTTAAACAACTGTTGTTGCAACAGGAGGAATTAGCAAAAAAACTTCAGGAAGAAAAGCAGCAAAAAGATAGAGCGTTATTACAAACAGAAATAGATGGGTTGAAGGCTGCTAATAACATTTTGCTCTCTGAACATAACCAGAAGATAATGGAGCTATCTGAGCAGTTTCATGGCATGAAACAAAAAGAAGAGCTATTGCGACTTTCTATTGCTGAGTTGGAAAGAAAGCTGGATACCGGAGGAACAGATTTATTACAAGGTAATGGAGTTTCTTGCCTTTCAGAAAAGCCAGAAAAGGAATCTCATCTCCTTAAACATTTTTTGGCTTTTGGCATAGCCTGTGGGATTATTTTGCTGAATTCGTTGTAAGGGGGAGGAATTTACCACAAAGACACGAAGACACAAAAAGTTGATAAGTTGATAAGTTGAATAGTTGATGGGTTGGAAAGGGAAGGGTTTATAGGTTTATAATCTGTGTTCCTTTAACCTATAAACCTATCAACCTATAAACTCATCAACCTATCAACTTATATGTTCTCCGTGGTGAATTACTTTGCCTG
>MNYI01000042.1 GCA_001873945.1 Candidatus Desantisbacteria bacterium CG2_30_40_21 | reverse complement strand
AACAACTACTCAGGTAAAGTAATTTACCACGGAGAACACATAAATTGATAGGTTGATGAGTTTATAGGTTAAAGGAACATAGATCCATAATTCATAACCATTTACTATCAATTCATCCACTTATCAACCCATCAACTATTCAACTTATCAACTTTTTGTGTCTTCGTGCCTTTGTGATGAGTAATTACCATTTGCAACAACCCATATTTACCATTGATACCACCAGCACCTTTTGTGTTCTGCTGGTTATTTTCACTTGTTCACCAATTCGTAACCCAATTACCCAGAGGACATTGCCCTTTTTATCAACCAATAAAGGTATTCTGTTACGGGTATCCATTGGCAGTTTCAGATCAATAAAAAAATCCTTTATCTTTTTCCTGCCCTGCATTCCATAGGGTTGAAACCTATCCCCATCCTTCCTGCACCTGAGGGTAAGAGGCTGGCTGATTTGGTCATAATCAAGGTAAGCCCTCAATATCAGGGGATGCGTGGTATCCTGTATTAGATACCTGTACTCTGTTGGAGGATGCTTTTCAATATATTCAATGTCCTTGAGAATAGTTTCCTTAAGTACAACCTCTGTTTTTATGGTACAGTTCAGGTCTTGTATCTCATTTGTCCCTGGAGCCTCAATAAGATACTCATAATAATCAAGTGGTTTTAATCTATAAATCGATTCTTCTTTGATGATAAGCTGTTTATAATCCCTTTGTGCTGATATAAAAAAGGGTAATGACAATCTACCCTGTGGATGAATACTTAAAATCAATTGCCTGATACCCTGAATATGTTTATAGTTAAATCCCTCTACATCCCCCTTAATCATGGTTATTATCCTTCTAATAACCCTGGTCTGGATAGCAGGATGTAGTCCAGAAATCGATACAACATCCATAACTACCATCTTTTCTTTTCGTTCTACAACAACTTGCAACAGAGCATGATTTACCGCTTCATCTATATAATCCTCATCCATTTTTAACAATTGGGATAATTGAATAAAGGCATTATCAATCTTAGGGTTATATTCCTTTCTTAGTATCGGCAATAATTGGATTCTGACCCTATTTCTTAAAAATATTGGTTTAAGGTTAGAGGAATCAACTCGAAATTCCAGATGATTCAACGATAGATATTGATGGATTTGCAGGGAGGATATTTTTATCAAGGGACGGATAAGCAGAAGGTCTTCATCTATCTTTCTTATTGGGGCAATCCCTTTTAATCCCTCTGATCCGGTTCCCCGAATAAGATTTATGAGTACAGTTTCTACGAGGTCATCAGCATGATGTCCAACCGCAATCTTATTGGCGTTAAACCCCTTAGCTACCCTTTTTAGAAAATCATATCTTATCTTTCTGGCAACATCTGTTAATGGTCTATCTTTTGCCTCTTTTTCCTTTATTGCCTTAATATCTATCTCTTCTGAAATAACAGGTATCGAGAGTTCATTAGCAAACTTTAGAGTATACTCTGCATCCTCTTTACTTTCCTGCCCCCTTTGCATATGATTCAGATGAGCAACCCGAAGGCTTAAGGAATATTCTTCTGACAATTGCCAGAGAATGTGTAGAAGAGCGATCGAATCCGGACCACCAGATACGCCAACCACAATCCTATCCTTCTTGGCTAATAGCTGATATTGGGAAATAACATCATGAACACCTTGAGGAATCATAGGATAATCCTGAGTAACTATTCAGGCAACCTATAGCCTAAACACTTGAGTAGTTACAATCCTAAAGATAATAGTGATGGTAGCGGTGCAGGGATTCGAACCCCGGACACACGGATTATGATTCCGTTGCTCTAACCAACTGAGCTACACCGCCAGATAAAAAGTAAGGGTGAGACATGTCTCACCCTTACTTTATTCATTTTTTGGTGGCGGGGACAAGATTCGAACTTGCGACCTTTGGGTTATGAGCCCAACGAGCTACCACTGCTCCACCCCGCTTCGTTTTGGTGCCGAGGGCCGGACTCGAACCGGCACGAGGAAAAACCTCAGCAGATTTTAAGTCTGCTGCGTCTACCAGTTCCGCCACCCCGGCGATTCAACATTGTTTATTATACACTACGATTTAATACTTGTCAAGGAATATTTTATGGCATTTGTGAAAAATGCTATCGGCATTGTGTCCGTTCAATGGCATGTGTTATCCCCAAAAAAAGTCTCCACAAAAATATATGAGTCTTTCTAAAGGTAGGGAGTTTTGATTTGCCCCATTTTCTTTCATATTCATGGCTGGCAGTTTCTCTTACCTTAAACCCCATCCTTAAACATGTTATAATCATTTCATGCTCTATGTCAAAGTCATTGGCTGTTAATTTCAGGCTCAAAAACACATCTCTTTTAATTGCCCTGAAGCCATTCAGCACATCAGTCAATTGGGTTTTATACCTCAAATTTATTATCAGAGTAATCAAACCGCCGCCAACCATTCTAAGATAATTGGAAGTATTTCCGTGAAACTCATCGCTTCCGCCCATCATCCTTGAGGCAATAACCATATCAGCCTGTCCACAGGTTATCAGTTGAACTAATTTGGGAATATCAGACGGTTCGTGAGAGCCATCTGCATCTATAAAAACAAGAATATTGCTATTTGCAGCCTCTGCACCCATCTTATAAGCATCACCCTTTCCCAGTCCATTATCTAAAATCACCCTTGCCCCGGCTTGCTCAGCAAATTCCCTTGTTTTATCCTTAGAATGACCATCTACAACCAGAACCTCATCGCTATAAGGCTTGACCTGCTCAATAACCGATTGTATCCCTCCGGCTTCATCCTTGGCAACAATAATTACGGTTACAGTTTCTGTACCCACATAACTATTCACCGATAACCTCCTTCCCCTTTCCCCCACTGATAATCAATGATCCCGCCATATTCCTCACCCCATAAATCCTTTCCATAAACCCACCCAAAAGGTTGACAATCCCTACCATGCTGTCAGGTACAATCGGATGCAGAAAATCAAATGGTTGTGCCATTGGTTCACAAAAGCCTGCTTTTCTTAATTGTTTCAATATTTTCCAGCTAAAGAATGCTGTCTCATCAGGGGATTCACCAAACAGATGTCCCAGAAATTTGACATTTTTAATCAACATATTCTGGGGATTAAGCATGTTTGGTTCGGTAAAGGCAAATCTTCCTTTGTGGGTTAACACCCGTTTTATCTCTTGTAATGCAAGTGACAGGTCAAGATGATGAAGAACGGCATTCCCAACCACTGCATCAAAGGACATATCCTTAAACGGCAACCTTTCTGCCTGACAAAGGATATTTTGCCCATCATTTTGTTTTGCTGCATGAGTCATCAATTCCCATGAAATATCTGTGGCAAACAACTGTGCCTTTGTTTGAGCAAACATACTGGAATATCGCCCGGTACCGCACCCAATCTCCAGCACCCTCATTCCCGGAACAATCCCACACGCTTTAATAATTAAATCGCTTCTCCGCTTAATTCTTTGCCTGCCGGCAAGGGTGGCCTCCCCCCAGACAATCTCTGCCTTTCCTGCAATCCTGCGATTATGTTCCTGTTCTCTGTAAAGACGCAAAATAATATTACCTCATGAGTGGGGAGGGGGGAGGGGGATGAGTTGATAAGTTGATAGGTTTATAGGTTTATAGGTTTATAGGTTGGAGAAACATCAACTCATCAACTCATCAACTAATCAACCAACCCATCAACCCATCAACCCATCAACTAATCAACCAACCCATCAACTCTCCCTACCAGATAGCCATACTTCCACTCTTTCTTGGCGGTGTGGGCGGCGACGACGGTGTCTGCTCCTTAGTATCAAATCCCATCTTCCCCTCATACTTAGCCTTATAAGCAACAATAGAATCACATATTGAAGAAACCAGATCATTTCTGAACCTATCACTTCTCAATTTATTCTCTTCAATCGGATTAGAAAGAAATCCTACTTCAATCAAAACAGCAGGCATCATAGCATCTCGTAGTACCCAAAAAAAAGCACTTTTTGCCCCACGATTTACTAATCCCAAGTTTTTACAGGTTATTAACTGAATTATTCCAGCCAATTCTATACTTTCTTCAATAAATTCTTGTTGAGCAATATCACCAAGAATAAGTTTAATCATATCTGTATTATTAGAATTGCTTTCCTTTTTAAGAGAAATAACCTCATTTTCAGCAGCAGCCAATGCTCTGGCAGCATTATCCGAAGCCTCTGTAGAGAGATGAAAAACCTCAAACCCATGTGCTCCTTTGGAATATGAGGCATTGCTATGGATAGAAATAAACAAATCCGCTTTCTTGTAATTGGCAAATCGTGTCCTTTCACGCAAAGGGATAAAATAATCACTATCACGAGTAAGGAGGATATTAATATCCGGTAATGCCATTTGAAGGCTAAACTTCAATTTTTTGGCAATATTCAGAACGACATTTTTTTCCAACAACCCACTTTTGCTTACAGCACCTGAATCCTTACCCCCATGACCAGGGTCAATCACAATAGTCATAATCCGAGTATTCTCTGGCGGACTGGTTGACATTAATGCTCCACCTTGTTCAGTGCTATTCATTATTTCCATACTACCTGATTTTTCTTGTATAGAATTTTTTACTTGTTCTTCGTAGATTCTATTGGTTGATTTTATAGGACTATTCGTTGCTGAGGGAGTACCTCTGGCAGGTAAATTAGATGAAGATGGAAATCTCCGCACCATCTCCTCTTCCATAGAGGAGACATAGGTGCCTTTGGAATCTATAATTAACCTTTTGCCATCTGCATCCCATCTTATCAAGAGACTAAAGGGGTTAGTGAAGTTACTGACGATAAAATTTAACGGGATAAAAATTCTTCCGGTAATCAACCTGAGTGGATATTCCATCTTATAATAACGGTTATTTATCTGGACATTTGGGCTGCCAATACTAAAATTAAAGGTATTTTTACCCTTAGTCAGGATTACCACCTTAGTAATTGGGTTCCATCGCATATATACCTTGAATACCTTTGCCATTTCAGATAGACACACCATTGTCTGTCCATCTTCAACGATGTATTCCATTGTTATCTTTAATCGATTAACATTATCTACAATGGTGATGCTTTTTCCAAACACAGTGGAAGAGAAAAAACAGATTATTAAAAGCATTCCAAGTTTTATTCTTTTCATTTGATCACCTGTCCTTACAACGGCATATACATTATCACCTTATTTCTTCCCTGCTGTTTAGCATCATAAAGTGCCTTATCTGCCTTTGCCAATAGCTCTTTTTCTGTGGATATGCCTGTATTGGGATAGGTGGCTGTGCCGAGGCTGGATGAAAGTTGATGGGGTTTTCCATTAATCTGATAGGGGGATTCGTAGATATTTTTTCGTATCTCATCAGCCAGATTAAACCCTGTATTCTGGTCAGTCTCTGGTAAAACAACGGCAAATTCATCCCCGCCAAATCGAGCAACAGTACCTTTATTGCCAACAGTTTCCTTGATAATATCAGCTATGGTCACGATTAATCTGTTCCCCTCCGAATGACCAAAGGTATCATTAACAAACTTCAGTCTATCAAAATCTAACATAAGAAATGATAATGGTTTCTGGTATTGAGCCGCAAAACTGAACTCCCTGACCATCAGATCCTCAAGATACCGATAGTTATATAACTTGGTCAGTTCATCCCTTTCAGCCATCTCTTTCACCTTGGCAAAGAGCCGTACCTTTTCGAGGGTGACTGAAACCTGATTGGCAACAATAGTCAAAAGCCTTCTCTGTAATGGAGTAAAGGCATTTTCATTAAAGCTGTTGATGTTTAAGAAACCAATTATTTCACCCCTGTAATTTAATGGGGCAATCAAGGAACTCTGAAATTTTTCTACCCCAATCCAATACAAATTGCCTGCTTCTCCATCCTCTGTTGAGTAGGCAACCTTTTTAATCTTATCAGGATTTGTCTCTGCCCAGGCAGATTCTAATTGTCTTTTTATATGATTAAGGCAGTTATCATTAATAAAGCAAGCCTGTTTTATCTGGCTGAGGATTCTGCCATTTTCAAAATAAAGATAGCTGCCGGCATGATAATTAAAAAATTGCTGAATGCGTTCCAATACCCAGAATAATATTTCCTGTGGAAGGGACATCAAGGGTATCTCCCGTGATATGCTATACAAAATCCCCAATTCCTCGGTTTGAGCCTCTAATTCTTCCTTTTCCTTTATCAACTCCACAGCCTTTTTTTCTAATTCTTCTTTTTCCCTGATTAAAACCCCTTTTCCCCTCACCTCTTCCAATAAACCATCTTTTTCCTTTTCCAATTCCTCTTTTTCCAGCTCAAGCTCATCCAACTCTCTTTGCAATTTTTCTTTTTCAGACATACTGGCTGCGGCTGCCTGTTTTTCTCTCAGCAATGCCTCTTTGCTCTGGATCAGCTCTTCCTTGATCCGAATCATTTCCTCTGTTTCCTTGAGTTGTGTCTCTGCCTCTTCTCTTTCTTTTAATAAATTTTTCTTTTCTTCCTCTTCCTTTCTCATCTGCTCTTCATACTGTTCTATCTCTTTTAATACCATTTCATTTTTTTCACGAAACATGTTCTTTGAGTTTTTAATGGCAATAGCTGCATGATCACAAATAATAGACAGAAGCTTAATATCACCCTCATCAAAGGGTTGACGGGTTGATTTGTTATTAACATTAATAACCCCAAGTATATCGTCTCCTATCTTCAGTGGGGCAGAGATTAAAGACTTGGTATAATATTTTGGCGAATTTTGTTGAACACCAAATCTGGAGTCCTGGGTTACATCTTTAACCAAAAGTGGCTCGCCGCTTTTAGCCACAAAACCAACAACCCCTTGCCCAACAAGCAATTTGGTCTTTTTTATAACCTCATTATTCATGCCTATAGCTGCCTTAATGGTCATCTCCTGAGTAAGCTGATCAATAATCATGAGTGAGACGAGTTCAGCATTCATGGCTTTAGCTGTAAGGCTAACAATAAGACTATAAAGTTTTTCAGGCTCTAGGGTCAGAATAAGCATTCTGGATTCCTCAAATAACTTGTAAAATTCAGCCAATGTATGAACCTCCTGACTTTTTTCTACAAGCTCTTTATGCTTTGTCTTTGTCTCCATAGCCAATTGACAGATAAGGGAGATAAGCTCTATGTCCTGTTCTAACATGGCTACAGATATTCTGTGTCCCCTTTCAAATGAGGAAAAAAAGGTAGTTCTATCTGCCACACCAAACTTTTCAATAAGAGACACATAATGAGCAGGTTCAACCCTTGGATCAATGAGTTCACAACCGCCAAGCACACCAATCACCATGTCATCCGCAAGAATTGGACAATAAAATCCCAGAAATCCTGCTGGACAGGAGAATGCCGTAGGTGTTTTTTGTTCCACTGCCTGCTGAAGGCAATCCTTAAATACCTGTGAACATTCTATCTTCCCCTTAGTGGTGGCTTTAATTGCCTGACAATAAAGGTGATCCTGTTCCTCATTAAATACTAATTGTCCTTCCGGTGTGGCAATCCAGCAGGAGGTTATACCTATTCTTTCCAATAAAACACTTCGAATCATTGACCATCCACGGGTATTTATAAATTGTTCAAGAATATCTATGTTATTCACTTCTGCTCCTTTTTTGAGACTTTGATGCGACACTACCGTCTCGTCAACCTTAAAATTACGGATAAGTCGGTAGGACAGACATTCTTGTCTGTCGTTTATCTCAAGTTAGACAAATGAGTTAGGCAAGAATGCCTGACCTACAGACTATAGTAACCTTATCCGACATTTGAGAGTTGATGCGACACTACCTATTTTTCTCTCCATAGCCGTACCGTAAATGAATATTCTTCCTCAATTAAATCTGGCTCTGTGTTGTTGTGTTTTAGCATACCGGCAATAATCTTTCTTGGAACCCCAAGACCTGTTGCCTCAACATAATGATAATCTCTGAGCACTTCCTTGATAAGTT
>MNYI01000111.1 GCA_001873945.1 Candidatus Desantisbacteria bacterium CG2_30_40_21 | reverse complement strand
ATAAAGCCAGCCCACCCCCAGCCAATGCTATGCCACTATCACGGATAAATTCTCGACGACTCAGCTTTTTCATAAATCCTCCTATAGGAATATAGATCATATAAATCAGCAATTCTCATTATGGTAAAATGGATAAGGGGGAGATATGGAGATTAATCGGTAGGACAGGCATTCTTGCCTGTCATCTGCAACAGGACAGGCAGAAATGCCTGTTCTACCGACAATTCTGTTGATAATCGACACCATCTCCTCTATTCCCTTATTCCCCTTTGAACATAAGTTTTGCCATAATGAGAATTGCTACATTTTCATTTATTTAGGTATATTACCTCATATCTTGATTCAATAACACCTTTGAACTCTGGCGAGATTGCGTGCCAATCCAGCACATCTACGCGAAATGGCAGATCAGATTCAGAAAAAGCTTCTTTTATATTATCAATTACTATGCAATCTAATTTTGCATCACCAACTATTGCCATATCAAGGTCAGAATAATCCTTTATCGTCCCTCTATAACGCGAACCAAAGACACGCACCTCGCAATCTGGAACATGCTTTTGCAAAATTTCTTTAATAATGCATAATTGCTTGGCAGTCACATCAATCATTCCGTGCCTCTAATTGGGCTAAGAAGTCCTTTGCCAATGGTAAAAACTCCACTGCTGTTTGATATACCTCATCAGCAATATTTTCATCATAGGTATGAGATGTTTTGTTTCTGGCATTATGGCATTCCATCCATTTCCCCACATCAATTATCAAGCGATTTTCGGCACTCAATCGAAAAAGCTCTCTCCGTGTAACGCCATCAGCAATCTCTGTGCTGATATTTTCTTCAATCCACCGCTTCATAAATTTCCAGCAAAGTTCATAGGTAAATTCAAAATTTTGGACAACACCAGCCCTTATTACTTCCTTTTCCTCCTCATCAATATCCTCTAAGCATAGCCTTTTATCTGCAAATTTTAAGGCACGGTCCATTGAAGCAATTGCACTCTCAAGACTGTTTAGAACAAGTTTCATTGTTTTCTCTCTTCTCTTCCTTTTGGAGTATAAGCACTCATCATCAACGCATCTATCCCGACTACTGTGCGAAGAATATCAGGTATACTCAAGTGGGGCATAAATTGCGATTTTTCTCAAGTGAGGATTAATCAAGGAGAGCAAGGCGTGAAGGTGAGCAATAGTATATACTATTGCTCACCTGAACAACACAGCTATCGTTGATTAAGACCAGCGAAAAACGCAATTTATGCCCCACTTGAGTATACATTATCTACCCCTGATTATGTGCCTCATGCACCAAATTATCCACAAACCCATTTATCCTTGAAACAGCGTTATTCATCCGCTCTATTGCCTTATGGCTATTGACATCATCCTCTGCAGAAATCTTTCGCAGATAGTAGAGTCCGGCAGATAGCACCTGCAAGGGGTTACGGATTTCATGGGCAACCTCTCTGGTAATTTGAAGTGTAGTTGCCAATTTCTCTGCCTTGATAAGCTCTTCCTCTTTTTCTTGAATAATCTCATGCAATGATTGTATATAGTTCCATTCCAGTTCCTTGATAATGTCATATTGAGTGATAATACCAACAATGCAGCCATCATTATCCACAACAACCAACCTACGAATCTTTTTTTGAGTCATGAGCATGGTAATCTCGTAAAGGTTCGTCCCCTGTGATATGGTTTGGACAGGCTGGCTCATCACCTCTTCAATCTTTAAGTTTCCTATGCTTTTATTCTCATGAAATAATCTGGTTATATCCCGTTCGGTTAATATCCCTACAGGGACATTGTTATCCTCTACCAGAACACAGCTAACCAAAATCTTAGCCATAACATCTATGGCATCCTGTACCAATTGCCCCCTTTTTAGGGTAACCACATTCTTAGTCATTATCCTTGAAAGGTCTTTGCGTTCCAGAAAATATTCAGCCTCAAGGTTATCTATAATATCTGTCTGTGTTACCACACCAGCAACATTGCCATCAGAATTTACAATCACCAGATGCCGCATACCATTTTTTTCAAGGAGATCGTGCGCCTGATAGATATTGGTACTTCGTTCTGCGGTTAAGACAGGCTTGCTCATTACCTCCTCAATCTTTTTATCCCCTATCTCCTCCCCTTGATGCAACAACTGGACAAGGTTTCTTTCAGTAAATATCCCCACAGGTTTTTTATCCTCTACAACCAAAACACAGCTTATCTTTTTTTCCCTCATGATAGAGACAACGACCATTGCTGGTGTTTCAGGGCTAACCGAAACCACATTCTGTGTTAATACCTCGCTAATTAATTTTTTTGCCATCATTTTTCCTCCTCTTTTATTGTCTCCCCGGCAAGCCACACCACAAACCTCGTCCCTTTCCCAACCTCACTTTCCACCTCTATCCTACCGCCATGTGCCTCAACAAAACGATTGCAGATACTAAGACCCAATCCCATCCCTTTTTTCTTGGTGGTATGGAATGGGTCAAAGACACTGGCTATCTCTTCTGCTGGTATACCCTTACCTGTATCAGAGACGCTTATCTTAATAAAATTCCCTTCCTTTTCACTTCTCACTTCCAGCTTTTTACCTACCACTTCCTTCATGGCTTCAACTGCATTTTTGACAAGATTAACCACAACCTGTTTAAGTCGATTAGAATCCGCAAGGATTTCCGGGATATTATCTGCTAATTCCTGTTTCATATCTACCCCAAAAAAAAGCCCTTCTGACAATTCACTGATGGCAACCTTAATCACCTCATTTATCTTTACCTTATCCATCTTTAATTCAATGGGTCTGGAGAAATGCAAGAGATCCTCAATAAACAGAGACATTCGAGACACAGCGTCCTCTATCTGCTTAATAGTTTTTGGAACAATAGGATTTTCTTCGCAAATTACCTTCTTCAGCAGATAAATCCCTGAGCTAATCACCATTAAAGGGTTTCGTATCTCATGGGCAGCCTCTGAAACTATTTGTACCACAGCAGTCATTTTCTCTGTCTTGATAAGTTTATTTTGTGTTATCTTCAGAGCATTGAGCATCTCATTAAAGGCAATAGCCAAGGAGCCAATCTCATCCTTTGTATTCATGACTATCTTATAATCAAGATTACCCATGGAAACAATCCTTGTGTCTGTAACTAATTTATCAATGGGGTTGCCTAACACAAACCTGAGCAATAAGGTAATTGCCATGGATGCCACAATAATACCAAGGCTGATGATTAATATCAGTGCTCGCTGAATACTCAGTAATCTATCCCTTATATTATCCAATGAAAGAATAAGCTGTATCCTGCCAATCTTTTCAAACTTTCTTATCTGACCATTACCCAGAACCAATCCCTCCTCAACATCGTTAACCTTTTCCGTCTGAATAACAGCCGTATATTCATGGTTATACGGTTTATTTTTTATTCCCTTTTTGAACAGTACCTGTCCTTTCTCATTCCTAATCTCACAAAAAATAACATCCTTCAGGCTTAAAACATTCGCACCTATTGAGGAAAGCATATCTTTATTGTCAAACAAGACAGGATATTCACAATTCAAAGCCAAACTCTTGACCAATGCCTTTGCCCTATCATCAAACTCTATCATTAATGCCTGTTTTCCATAATTAAAGGAAAAAAAGCCAATGATTATACTTAAGGTACTGATTAACAGGATAAACAGAAAGATTATTTTATGTGTAATATTAATCCTCATCTGCCAAACACCTCCTTAGCCTCTTTGATGACTACCGGAGGAATTTTAATGCCTATTTTTTCAGCAACCAATAGATTTAAGGAAAATGTAGTCTTGCGGGGGGATTCGGAAGGAATATCAGTTGGGCTTTGTCCATTAAGTATCTTCATGGCCATCGCTGCTGTCTGTCTCCCAATGTCTTGATAATCACAATCAAAAGAAACAAATGCCCCTGCCTTAGTATAAAACGAGGAAAGCCCGATAACTGCAAATTTTCTCTTTAAGCCTTCCATGAGCAAATATTCTATGGATTTAGGGAAATATATCCTTGCGTCCGGAACCATGAGAAAGCAATCTATTCTGGAGGCTATTTTTTGGAGTGCCCAGGTTATTTCTTCACCAGAGTTTATCTTTTGAGCAACAACCTCATAGCCAGATTTCTTGCAATCTTGAGAAATTTTTGCAACAAGTTCAGCGGTTTCTATTGAGTAAATCAAGCCAATCCTTTTTGTTTGTGAAAGGTTTTCATTAATCCATTGAAGTTTTATCATTGTTGGGATAGATAGGGTAACACCAGTAATATTTGCACCATTAATCTCATCTTGATTAATAACCATGCAGACAATAATGGGAATCTCCCCTACCCTCATCTTTAGTAGTTTTAATGCCCTTGTGCCGAGGGCAAAAACTATTGGTGGTTTTTCCTTTTTTATTCTCAGGATTACTGTTTCCGGATCATCATTTGCCAGATTATAGGTAGAAACACTCAAATTCACGCCATTTTTCTTAAAAAACTCATTAAATCCTTCCCATGCTTGATGATATGCCTCCATGTCAGATGAGAAGACAACCGAGACCGTTGTCTTCTCAAGGGCAAAGCATGTCATATTATGAAACAACAGAAGTGTAATAAACAAGCATATTATTTGACATATCTTTTTTGGCATAATTTCCTCCAAATGTAACGAATGACGGGTTTCTCAACCCACTCAAGGCACAAAGGCATTATACGCTAACTGGCTGTAAAAGTCAATCAGTTTTTTAACCAACTCGGTAACCGCAACAGTAGCTGAACCGTCCCGGTTCGTTAATCTCCCCCTATTCCCGCATCCCCATAATCTCATCCCTCAGCACCGCTGCATATTCATAATCCATCCGTTTTGCTGCCTCAGCCATCTCTTTTTCCAACTCTTTAATAATTGCTGTCTTATTACCCTTAACCTGACATTTTATTCTTACCTCTTTTACTAATTGCGGCACAAGTGTTTCGGAGATTTCTTTTTTAATGGTTTGTGGAATAATGCCGTGAGACTGATTATATTCCGTTTGAATATTCCGCCTGCGATTGGTTTCATCTATTGTCCTTTGCATGGAGCCGGTAATTGAGTCTGCATACATAATCACTTTTGCCTCCACATTTCTGGCACACCTTCCCACCACCTGAATCAAGGATGTGTCTGAACGCAAGAACCCTTCTTTGTCTGCATCAAGGATAGCCACTAACGAAACCTCCGGTAAATCCAGACCCTCCCGCAAGAGGTTTATGCCCACCAGCACATCAAATTTACCCTTTCTTAAATCCCGCAGGATTTCAACCCGCTGCAAGGTCTTTATTTCTGAATGCAGGTATCGAACTTGCAACCCCTCCTTAGTCAGATAATCAGCCAGATCCTCAGCCATTTTCTTGGTCAGGGTAGTAATCAATACCCGATGATGAGCCTGAATATGTTGTTGCATCTCATTCATTAAATCCTGAATTTGTCCATTTATTGGTCTTACCTCTATCACTGGGTCAACCAAGCCTGTTGGTCTAATAATCTGCTCTACAACCTGTGATGTCCTTTCCAATTCATATGGACCGGGTGTAGCCGAAACAAAAATTGTTTGAGGCATGAGTTGCTCAAATTCAGGAAACCTTAACGGCCGATTATCATAGGCTGATGGGAGACGAAAACCATACCTGATCAGGTTCTCTTTTCTTGCCAGATCACCTGCATACATAGCCTTGATTTGAGGGATGGATACATGGGATTCATCAATAACCAGAAGAAAATCGTCCGGAAAGTAATCAATCAATGTCCATGGCCTCATCCCTGCCACTCTGCCGTCAAAGTGTCTGGAATAATTTTCTATGCCGCGACAGCCTCCGGTTTCCCTGAGCAATTCGAGGTCATACCTTGTCCTTGATTCCAACCGTTGAGCTTCTAATGGCTTATTCATTGCATATAATTCAATCAGCCTTCTTTCTAATTCCTCTTCAATAGACAAGATCGCCCTTTCAATCCTTGGTCTTGTTGTTACAAAGTGTTTTGCCGGATAAACAAGGAGTGTGTCCTGTTCCCGGATTCTCTGACCGCTCACCGGCGAAATTTCACTTATTCGTTCAATCTCATCCCCAAACATCTCAATCCGATGGGCAGTCTGGCTATACGATGGAAATATTTCAATAGTATCCCCTCTGACACGAAATTTTCCACGACAGAAGTCAATATCATTGCGTTCATAATATATTTCAATCAGTTTTTTCAGGATAATTTCCCGCCTGACAATATCCCCTTTTTGAACCAGAAGATATGCCTCTTTATATTCCTCTGAAGAGCCAATATTATAAATACAGGAAACACTGGAAACAATAATCACATCCCTTCGAGAGATCAGGGTGCAAGTAGCCTCCAATCGCAGCCTGTCTAATTCATCATTAATGGCTGAATCCTTTTCAATGTAGGTATCGCTTGCAGGCAGGTATGCCTCTGGCTGATAGTAATCATAGTAACTGACAAAATAACAGACAGCATTATGAGGGAATAATGTCTTAAATTCATTATAAAGCTGTGCTGCAAGGGTCTTGTTATGAGAGATAACCATGGTAGGCCTGTTTGTTTGGGCAATAACATTGGCAATGGTAAATGTCTTGCCTGAACCGGTAACACCCAGCAATATCTGATCTTTTAATCCCTGATTTAATCCTGTGACTAATTGGGATATTGCCTTTGGCTGATCACCGGAAGGAAGAAATGGATTGATTAATTGGAACATGGTATCATTCATGGTTAAAATCCTTGTGATTAATGTAACTACTCACCACGAAGACACGGAGACACAGAGAAAAACAGAGAATTGATGAGAAATACCCTTATTTTTCATTTTTCCTTTGCCATAAAAATATCGGAAATCTTCTGTGTCTCTCCGTGTCTCAGTGTCTTCGTGGTAAATTTCTCTCTTCTTGAGTAGTTACTGATTAACAGCAAATTACGCCACAAAATCAATTACACCTGCATCCCTTTTCCAGACAATAGGAATATTAGTTATATCTATATTTATTTGTCGTTTCTTTTCCTTCAAACTACGAGGACCAAAAGATAATAAATCTGTCCGCTTTTGTTTATCCCATGAATTTTCATCCTTAATAAAAACATTAATCAGATTTATACCTATCCCCAATGTTCCCAAGACATTCCTTAACATTCCAAGATTTGATTCAATTAATTCTTTGATTTGGGTATTCTGAACCCAGAATGTAGTGGCCAATCCTTCTTCTTTCATAGAAAACATAATGTCCAATTCTCCCAGATATTCAGGCTTTAATTGGATATGCATTTGAGTAACTTCATCCTTAAAATTAATATTTATCTCTTGTATCAATTTATCAATAATCTCTTTTGCTAAATCTGGATGGTTTTGCCATGCCGTTGCAAAGGATACCTCTTCCATTAAAGGCTCATTATGGGTATTAAAGGATGTCCCTGTTTGCTCATTTCCCATACCCATGCTTATATCTGTGGTATTATTATTCCTGAATAATATTCTTTCTATTCCTTCCTTAATTTTATCCATTACTTTCATATCATGGTCAATACTAATCGTGCCTACTGTATTCAATTGAGGCTGATTCATTGTAATTGGCACAGGGTCAGTTGTTTTGGTTGTGTTGATTGTATTCATCTGAGGTTGATTTATCGTAACTGGCACGGGCTGGGTTGTTCCAGTTGCATTAATTGAGTCTGGTCGGGGCTGGTTTGCCATAACTGGCATGGGTTCGATCGTTTCAACCGTACTGATCGTATCCAGCCGGGCTTGAGTCACCACAGCCGGTGCAGGTGCAATTGTTTCAGCCGTGTCAGTTGTATTCATCCGTGCTTGATTTACCGCAACCGGCACGGGTTCGATTGCTTCAACCGTGCTGATCGTATCCAGCCGGGCTTGAGTCACCACAACCGGTGCAGGTGTCATTGTTCCAGCCGTGTTAGTTGTATTCATCCGTGCTTGATTTACCGCAACCGGCACGGATTCGATTGCTTC
>MNYI01000085.1 GCA_001873945.1 Candidatus Desantisbacteria bacterium CG2_30_40_21 | reverse complement strand
AATTTGCTGACATGCAGCAGTAAGCAAGTCTCGGCTTGGCTTAGCCGCTAAGTAACTAACAATTGAAGTTTCTATATATACACTAAATTTTTTCATGTATTCAACTTACTCCGTGACGGTTGAACATAAAATATCGTTTATTTCAAACACCTAACAAGTGATTATACAGTTCTGTATATCACCCAAATTGGAATGATATTCAGAAACTATATATTGACATTTTATCACAATTGTAGCAAAATGTCAAATAAAATTGTTGACAAAAACCAATGAATTTTGTATAATTCTAACTGGTTAAGTATACTTTTGGAATGATATACAGAAATAGGATAATTATTCATGATTAATCTCACTGATGAGTTGTTACCAAAGTACAGTTTATTTCTGACTAAAAAGTTGATTCCCATTTCTCTCCATAATGATTATAAAAAGTGGTTGAGATTCTATCTGGACTTCTGTCATAAATACCACCAGTCTTATGTAACCAAGGACCCTCTTTGGAAATTCATAGAAAAATTACGAGAGAGAAAACAGTCTGTTGAACAACAAAAGCAGGCTGAGCAATCTGTATCTTTTTATTACGAAATGTTGCAATCTAATATTAAAAATGAAACGGCTGATAATATAGCAATAAAAGCAGAATCCAGCTTTAATGCGACAACAGCAGGAAAGGTTTCAACGGACTTATCGCCAGAGCAAGTACTTACAGATTCAAAGTCCAATAGTAGTTCAAACGACCTTCTTATAGAATGGAAGAAGCTTCACGCGGATTTGGTCGCTGAAATAAAGGTACGGCACTATTCTCCAAAGACATTAAAGGCATATGCCATGTGGATAAGAAAATTCCAACTCTTTACTCAAAATAAATCACCTTATTTTTGAAAATTTCTGGAAGGTTTCTCGGATAACAAATTTGGTTCTTGAGGCAAGAAAGACAGAGACAGAGACAGCTATTTTAAGCATTCTGGATAATTCCTTGCTCAGACGAGGGGTAATGATAATCAATGGCAAGGTAGTAGAATAAGGAGCTATAAATGAAACGAAATATATACCTGATGATGAAACCACTTGAGGAAGCAAGGAATATCTGGCAGGCAAGGTGTGGTAACCTGAAGATAGACAAGGAATTACTTGCCGTAGAACGATCCATGAGTAGGATAACGGCTGAACCAGTTATAGCCAGAATATGTTCACCATCCTATCATTCCGCAGCCATGGATGGGATAGCAGTCAGGGCAGAAAGTCTCATCAATGCCTCAGAAACGACACCACGCTGTCTTATCCTGAACAATGATGCTGTCTTAATCAACACAGGTAACCCTCTCCCCCATGAAATGGATGCAGTAATCAAGATAGAGGATGTGTGTATGCAAAGTGAGGGAATCTCCAGTCTCCAATCAGTGGAGATAATGACCCCTGTGGTGCCATACCAACATGTACGCATGGTTGGGGAGGATATTATTGCTGGCGAGATGATATTGACCATAAATCATTCTATCCGTCCTCAGGATATTGGAGCCATGCTTGCTGGTGGCGTGATTAAAATATGGGTAAAGAAAAAACCGCAGGTGATTATTATTCCCACTGGTGATGAACTTGTTCCGCTTGGAGAACCATTAAAACGAGGACAAATCATTGAGTTTAACTCATCAATATTAAAGGCAATGGTTGAGGAATGGGGCGGGGAGGCGATTATTCATAAAATCGTACCTGATGATTACCAGATGATAAAGGATGCAGTAAAAGAGGCTGTGGCTAAAGCAGATATAGTGCTTATTAATGCTGGTTCATCTGCCGGTTCAAAGGATTATACCCCGCAGATTATTCGTGAGCTGGGAGAGTTGGTGGTGCATGGAGTAACAATGATGCCAGGCAAGCCTGTTGCCCTGGGGATAATAACGGAAAAACCTGTGGTTGGCATACCAGGATATCCAGTTTCAGCCATGCTGGCCATGGAAGAGTTTGTCATGCCTGTTATCTGCCAATCGTTGTCTATGAAAGAAAAGCAAAGAGAGAAGATCCAAGCTGTCATTACCCAAAAGATTGCCTCAAGGCTTGGTCTGGAAGAATTTGTGCGGGTAGGTGTAGGGTATTTTCCAAAAAGAGATATACCTTTCGTGGCTGTTCCCCAGCGACAGGGTGCAGGTATCATCACCTCCATGGTCAAGGCTGATGGTATCCTACGAATCCCAAGGCTGTGCGAGGGATTGGAAGAAGGCTCAAAGGTTGATGTAGAATTATTAAGGACAAAAACTATGATAGAGTCAAATGTCATCCTTATCGGCAGTCATGATAATCTGCTTGACATATTGGCCAACTGCCTTTGCAAGCAATATCCACAGATGAGCCTTTGCGTGACCAATGTTGGCAGCCTCGGTGGCCTGCTTAGCTTGCGGCGAGGTGATTGCCATCTGACTACCTGCCACCTGCTTGATGAAGATACTGGTGAGTATAATCTGCCTTATATCAAACGATTTCTTCATGGAATGGATGTGTCCATAATCACCCTTGCCTGGCGGGAGCAGGGATTGATTATCCAAAAGGGTAATCCAAAGAATATCCATGTATTGACAGATTTAATCAGGGATGACATAGTATTTATCAATAGACAAAAAGGGGCAGGAACAAGGATTCTCCTTGACTATAAACTGAAAAAAGCAGGGATTTTAAGCAACAATATTCGTGGTTATGAGACAGAGGTTTTTACCCATATGGCTGTTTGTGCCGCTATAGAGGCTGGAACAGCTGATACAGGGCTTGGGATAATGGCATCAGCAGGTGTCTTTGACATGGATTTTATCCCCTTAACAAGGGAACGATATGATCTGGTTATCCCTGGCGAGAATCTCTCTTTGCCGGGTATTTCAGCTTTATTGGAAATAATTAATAGCCTTGAATTCCGAATACAAATAGCATCACTCAAAGGTTATGATTTGAATGAATGTGGGCGTGAACATGGTTTTACATCTTCCCATTCTGTTTCTCTATCCTTGTTGCCTCACTGAAACATTGTTCAACCCGCGTATGTTCCTTACCAGCCATAAGCAGATATGTACCCTTTGCCCTCCAGGCAGAGGCAAACTCAGGGGAAAGGTTAATGGCTTTATCTATACAGATGATAGCATCATCAATCTTTCCTATATTCCCCAGGGTTGTGGCTTTATTATACCAGGCAGAGGCATCTATTGGGTTTATTTTAATTGTTTCATCAAAACAATTGATTGCTTCTTGATACCTTTCCAGCTTAGTAAATACTAACCCCTTGTTATACCATGCCTTAGCATTTGCAGGATTTATGCGGATGGTATTTTCAAAACAATTCATTGCCTCCTCATACCTTTCAAACTGATACAGGATATTCCCTTTATTGTACCAGGCATTGGCATCGTTTGCATCTAATTTGATTGCCTCATCGTAATAAACTAATGATTCCTGAGGGCGTCCAAGTTGATATAGAATATTCCCCTTATTATACCAAGCATCTACGAAATTTTTGTCCAATTTAATAACCTCATCAAAACAAACATCTGCATCGCTATATCTCCCTGCTTCATATAATAAATTACCCCAATTATACCAGGCATCTGTATAGCCGGGGTTTAGTTTGACTACCAGTGAGTAACATGTGCCAGCATCCACAACCTTCCCAAGCTTGCTCAGGTTCACACCTTTGCCATACAGGGCATTAACATGCTGCGGATTTTTGGACAGGATATTTTCATAGCAAATCAAGGCATCATTATATCGACCCAACCTATAGAGGATATTCCCCTTACATATTAAGGCATCATCATATTTCGGGCTTATCCTCAGAGCCTCTTCAATACAAAGCAATGCCCCATTTAATTTATCTGCCTTTAACAAGAGCATAGCCTTTCTGTACCAGGCATTAAGATGCTCAGGTTTTATGGTCGTAACCTTATCATAACAAACAATTGCCTCGTCAAATCGGTTAAGCTTTTCCAGACTCTGCCCCTTATTATACCATACCTCTATATTTTCCAATTTCAACTCAATAGCCTTTTCATAATGGCTGATGGCATTTTTTATCTCACCCAATTTCTCCATTGCCATACCCTTGTCATACCATGCCTGAGCATAGGTTGGGTGATATTTTGTTGCCTCATCAAAGCAAGCAGCAGCTTCTTTAATCTTTCCAAACTCGTACAATATTGCACCCTTTTTATACCACGCTTTAGCATGGGATGGGTTTAGTTTGATCACCATGTCAAAACATGGCAGGCTTTGCTCCAATTTCTCCAGACTATATATCGTATCCCCCTTGTAATACCATGCCTCAACAAATTCAGGATTAATATCCGTAGCCTGATTATAGCAGGCAAGGGCATCGTCAAACATTTTAAGATTGGTATAAGCCATTCCCTTCTGATGCCATGCCAGCCAATCTTTAGGATTTTCCTTTAGTATCTCATTGTAACACTGGACAGCCTCATTATATTTCTCAAGTTCCATAAGAACATTAGCCTTACCAAATAATGCCTTCTCATCTTTTGGGTTATAACTAATTGCCTTAGCATAGCTTTCCACAGCATCCTGTTGTTTGCCGAGCTTGACAAGTGATATAGCTTGATAATGCCAAACCTCTCCATCATCAGGTTTAATCCTTAATACGGTTGCATAGTTTTCAACGGCATCTTTATCTCTGCCAATCTCAGCCAATTCCACCCCTCTCTTAAAAATAGCCTCTGTATTTTCAGGACATATTCGGATAACCGACTCGTAACATCCGGCTGCATCCTCATGTTTGCCCAGTTTGGTCAAAGCCAATGCCTTGCTCATCCATGCCGCAATATCATCAGGTTTTATCTTCAAGACCTCATTGTAACATTTAATCGCATCCTGAAACTTGTTTATGGTTGACAATGCCAACCCCTGGTCATACCATACAAGGGTATTTGATGGTTCAAGCAGTAAGACCTGTCTGTAACAATCAGCTGCTGCCTGATATTTATTCATTACTGTCAGCACCCTTGCCTTTCCAAGCAAGGCAAGGGTATCAGTTCCCTTTATCTTGATTGCCCCTTCATAACAGGTAAGTGCTGCCTGATACTGCTTCATTTCCTCCAATAATTGACCTTTTTTTAACCATGCCTTATAATATTCACCATCCAACTCAATTGTCTTGCCAAAGCATTCAATCGCTTTTTCATTTTCCTTAATCTCAGCCAATGCCACCCCATAGTTATACCAGGCATTGACATGGGATGGGTTCAGCTTGACAACCTGTACATAACACTCAATGGCTTGCTTGTGCTGAAGCATACCAGAGGAGATTACACCTTTATTATACCATGCCTTAATATGTTGATTATCAATTCGCAGAACCTCATTATAACAGGCAAGTGCCTCATCCATCTGACCAAACTGGTACAAAAGATTACCCTTATTATACCATGCATTTTGAGAATTCGGATTTAATTTAATGGATTCATCATAGCCGTTAATGGCATCCTGATACCTCTTTAACCTGCTCAAAGCCAATGCCTTATCATATTGGAGCTGTGCCTCTTGAGGTAATAGCCCAATTGCCGTATCATAACTCTTGATTGCTTCTTCATCCTGTTCAAGCCTGCTCAACACATCCCCTCGCCTCCACCAGGCAATGCCATTTAATGGGGATAGACTTGTTGCCTTATCCATGCATGGCAGGGCATCCTTATATCGCTGAAGGTTGATTAACACCATACCCTTTTTATACCAGATATTATCAGAATTGGGGCTCAGGGTCAATGCCTCATCAAAGCATTTTATAGCGTTTGAGGTATCTCCAGAATCAAGCAGAGCGTCTCCCCTTTCGGTCCAGCATAATATGTTTTTCGGGTCAAGTTTTGAGGCATTTTCATAGCAAGGGATTGCCTCTTTAATTCTTTTGAGATTATTTAGCATACTTGCCTTTTTATACCATGCTTCAGTATGGCTTGGCACAAGGGATATAACGCGATTGTAACAGATAAGTGCTTCCTCATACTGACCTGCCGTGGCATTGATATTGCCCTGATAATACCATGCCTCTGAAAGGGATGGGTCAAGCTTTACTGCCTGCTCAAGATACTGCATAGCTTTTTTACCCTCACCAATTTCACTAAATATAAGCCCCGCCCGATACCATGCCTCCACACTTTCAGGCTTAAAACCGGTAATCTGTTCATAAATATCAAGTGCCTCACTTGTCCTACCAAGTTTTAATAACACGCTTGCCTTTTGATATGAAGCGTCAAGACCGTCTTCCTTCAGCAACCTTATGGCTTCGTCAAAACAAATAAGGGCATCCTGATACCGTTCCAATCTGGTCAGGCTGACAGCCTTATTATACCACGCCTTACCGTAATTCAAATCCAGCAAAATTGCACGGTCGTATTCCTTGAGGCATTGATCATACAATTTTTGAGCAAGATAGATATTTCCAATATACAGGGATATACCCTTAGAGTCGAAAAATCCTATGCCTTTAGATCTTACTTCGCTCAACTCAAACAAGGCTTCCTTATACTCCTTGTTTGAATAATGAGTAAGCCCAATTAGAAATGTGGCTAACATAGAAGCCCTTCCACAAATAATCTCACTCAAGGTAAAGCTATCAGCTCCACGAAGTTTGGAGGAAAATTCCTTTTGATTTATCAGCTCCATACCCTTTATCTCGTTTACGACCTTGAAATTAGGAATAAAAGCATCCTGTGTGGCAACAGGCACCCATCCCCAGACAACTAAGGATGCCCCCTTCGTTTTACCGATAGCAGCTGCTTCCATATCATTTTTGATTCGTTCCACGGTAATAGTCACTATCTCCGTCTCATTGAATTTGTTAAACTTTTCCTTTAACTCTCTGGCAATAAGTCCAGTTATTTCTCTACCAGCCTCTGATTCAAGGCTATCAGGTCCCTTCCCTATTTCAGAGACAGCAATAATAAACTTATTTTTCACCGGCACAGGAGAAGATACGACAGTATTTGTTGCTGCCAGTGATATGGTGGGTAATAAAATGAATAGAAACAAGAGTTGTTTAAGCATGAGAAATACCTCCGATTACTGGTTCTTGTTTTTTCCGTTGTTTTTGCTGGTACATTAATGTATCAGCAGTTTTCAGCAACTCCTCAAGGGTAGATGGAAAATTTGAATCGTATCTTGATAGACCTATGCTTATAGATAATTTACATGATCGATTTTTTTTGTTGCGCGTTTCTATTTCGTTTTGTAGCCTATATTTCACAGTTTGCACATCAGAACCAGGAACATCTAAGGCAAGAATAACGAATTCATCTCCGCCAAGGCGAGCAATAATGTCAGATGCACGAAATGTTCTTTTGAGGATAGTGGAAAATTCAACCAATATCAGATCACCTTCCTTGTGCCCAAAGGTGTCATTAACCATTTTCATATTATCAATATCCATAAACAACAATACCATTTCAAGCTTTTTTCGATGGGCAAACCTCAACTCCTGTTGAGCAAAGGTCAAAAATCCACGGCGATTATATAGCATGGTAAGTTCATCAAGAAATGCCAGAGACTTGAGTTCTAACATTGTTTTGTTCCGTTCAATAGCATAGAGCAAGGATCTTATCAATATTTTGCTATCTATTTCCCCTTTGATGAGGTAGTCCTGTGCCCCCTTTTCTACTGATTGGAGGGCAATTATCTCATCATCAAGAACAGTGAGAATGACAATTGGCACATGGTGTGCAGAAACGGATACCCTCAGGAATGTATCTAATCCATGGCTTTCTGGAAGTGACAGATCCAACAATATAATATCAACCTTTTCATTAGATAACAATTCTATTGCTGTTGAGATTTGATCGGTTGTTATTAAGTTAATCCGAACATCTTGAGCAGTGCTCAACATTTCTTGAATTATTTGGATAGTTACAGGGCTGTCTTCAATTAGTAATACAGTAATATGTTTTTTATTATCCATATTGCTCCTCTCCTCTGAATGAAGGGCGGGTTTTCTAATCCGCCAAATTGTGCGAAGGATAGAGAAATGACAGGTAACTACTCACCACAAAGGCACGAAGACACAAAAAGTTGATAAGTTGAATAGTTGATGGGTTGATAAGTGGATGAATTGATAGGAAATGTTTATGAATTATGAATCTGTGTTCCTTTAACCTATAAACTCATCAACCTATCAACCTATCAACTTATGTGTTCTCCGTGGTGAATTACTTTACCTGAGTAGTTACAATTGATATAGTTCAAATCAGGAT
>MNYI01000172.1 GCA_001873945.1 Candidatus Desantisbacteria bacterium CG2_30_40_21 | reverse complement strand
CTAACCATTTGCAATCTTTATGTTTACAGAAAATTTGATGTAATTTTCGATATTCATAAGCCATGGAAACACTAAATGGACACCAATTTTGGCAAGTTTTGATAAATCGACAAAATTTACATCATGTGTCAACTCAAACATGTCAACAACTTATGACATTTGTCAAGTTGGGGTTTTTGTGTAATTTTATCGCTATTTTTGTTGTAACTCCTTGTTTTAATAGGCATATAGCTTATGCAACGCTCTCGTAATTCATAATAATAGATAAGTCAAGAAAAAAGTTGACATTTGTCCAAATTTCTGATATATTCTTATGGGGAAATAAAAATGGATTTTGGAGAATTAGTCAAAAGATTTTCACCATATCTTAAACGGTTATCCAACAAGGTGATTATTCCATCTCGGGCTATTGGACAGGATGATCTTTATCAGGAAATGCTTTATCACCTCTGGGAAAGATGGAAACAAGGGGAGTTTGAAGATAAGAATGATGGTTATATTAGAGGAAGTTGTTATTTCCATCTAAAAAACTACCTCCGTCGATATACAGAAAAGGTAAATCTTATTAGCCTTGATGAACCATTTGGCGAAGAAGGAACGACAATAAAAGATATTATCCCTGACCATGCAGCACCCTTTGATGTAAGGGTGGATGATGCACTTTTTATTCAACAAATGAAGGCTAAGGAATTGACTCGAAGGGAAAAAGATGTGATTGAATTGCTTGCTCAAGGGGATACCTTAAGAGATATTGGCAAGAGATTGGGTATTTCTCATGTGAGGGTATTGAAAATCAGGGAGAATATCAGCGGTAAGTTTGCCAGAAGGCTTCAGGGGTGAGGGAGAAGAGAGATTATCTCACACGGAGACACGGAGGACACGGAGAGGATGAGGAGAGAGACTAATAATTTCTCCGTATCTTCCGGCGCCTCTGCCGTGAGACAATACTTTCCCTTTCTCCGTGTCTCCGTGGTGAATAATTATGAAAGGAGAAAACGATTGAAAATAGCTTATTTTGATTGTTTTGCTGGTATAAGTGGTGATATGGTTTTGGGGGCATTGCTTGATGCCGGGGTAGATAGCAAATGGTTGACCCAGGGGTTGTCAAGTATGGGGATTGAGTTCTCTCTTGAAACTACAAGGGTTATCAAGTCCGGACTCAAGGGGTTAGGTGTTCTCGTCCTCGTAGATACAGAAAGACTTTCTCCGACAAAGATGTTTGAAATTATCAATAAAAGCAGCCTGGATGAAGGAATAAAGCTAACCTCTTGCCAGATAATAGAACGGATAGTTCAGGCAGAGGCATTTGTTCATGGCATTTGCTCCCATGAGGTGCATCTTCATGAGTTAGGGGATAAGGATACTGTAATTGATGTGGTGGGCAGTGTTCTGTTGCTGCATCATCTTGGGATAGAAAGGGTTTATTCATCCCCATTAAATATGGGTGGAGGAAAGGTTTGTTGTGAACACGGCATACTTCCTGTTCCAGCACCAGCAACAGCCGAATTGATAAAGGATTTTCCTGTATATTCTTCGACTGGAGCAGATAAGGAATTAACCACTCCTACGGGTGCAGCTATCATTACTACCCTTGGAATAGGTGTTGATTGTATGCCGAAAATGAAAGTGGAAAGGATCGGCTATGGGGCAGGAAGCCATGAAACAAACATTCCCAATATGTTACGAGTCTTTATCGGTGAGGCTGTATCTGTTTATGAGGAGGATGTTGTTACCATTCTTTCCACTAATATTGACGATATGAACCCAGAGATATACGACTATTTGATAGAAGGGATAATAAAACAAGGTGCTCTGGATGTTTATCTGATCCCAATTCATGGGAAAAAAAACAGGATGGGGATACTCTTAAATGTACTGACCATGGAGGAAACCGTAGATAAGTTAATCTCCTTTATCTTCTCTCAAACAACCACCATTGGCATCCGAATACAACACATGTCCCGGAAAAAGCTTCCACGACAGGCAGTAGAGATAGATACAAAATATGGTCGATTAACGGCAAAAGAAACTATTATAGAAGACAAAAAAAGGGTTATGCCTGAATACGAAGAATGCCTGCGAATTGCGAAGGACAAAAATGTACCGTTGCAAGAGGTATATTGGGAATGTATCAGGGTAACTACTCAGGCGTAGAGACGCAATATATTGCGTCTCTACCATATTATATGAGGTGATAATTATGTATCAAAGTATTCAAGAAATAAAAAATGCCCTGTCTGGTCGGGTAAGGATTAGAAAAGATGGGGTTGATATGTTGGAAGGGATAACCTTTCAGGAAAGATTAATCGACTCTCTGGTATATAGTGCCGTCTTTAATGACGATCCTGAGGTTAAAAATGCGTGTGAATGGATTATCTGGGAGACAGGGATTGAGCTTGGGGTGTATGCTGCCTCTATTTCCGAGCTGTACAAAGCAAAGGGCAAGGGAGAAATACCACACAAAACCATACCTGCAATTAATATCCGCAGCTTGACCTATGATACTGCCAGGGCATTAATCCGTTCAGCAAAACGAAATCATACAGGTGCATTTATTCTTGAAATTGCCCGTTCAGAGATAGATTATACCCTGCAATCTCCATCTGAATATGCTACAGTAATTATTGCTGCTGCCATTGCCGAGAGGTATCAGGGACCAATATTTCTGCAAGGGGATCATTTCCAAATTAAACAAGATAAGTATAAAAAAGACCCTCAAAAAGAGTTATCATCTCTTAAGCAACTGATTAAAAAATCTGTTGACGCTGGATTTTATAATATTGATATTGATACCTCTACCATGGTTGACATGGACCAACCAACGGTTTTGGCACAACAAGAGAATAATATTAGATTAACAGCGGAAATTCTTTCCTATATTCGAGGAATAGAGCCTATAGGAATAACCATCTCCATAGGTGGAGAAATAGGAGAGATTGGAGGAACAAACAGCACGGAAGAAGAATTAAGGGAATATATAAAAGGACTGCAAGGGGAATTGGAAAGCGGGTTGGCTGGAATAAGCAAGATAAGCATTCAAACAGGAACGGTTCATGGTGGCATTCCATTGTCAGATGGAACGCTGGCACAGGTAAGGTTGGATTTTGACACATTAAGCCGACTTTCTCACATAGCCATAGAGGAGTTTGGACTGGCAGGAGCGGTTCAGCACGGGGCATCAACCCTGCCAATTGATACCTTCCATAAATTTCCTGATACCAATACCGCTGAAATACATCTGGCAACCCAATTTCAAAATATTCTTTATGAAATGCTGCCAATGGGATTAAAAGATGAGATTTATGAATATCTTCAGGAAAATTTTGGGGAGGAAAGAAAAGAAGGACAAAGTGAAGAACAGTTTATTTATAAGGTGAGAAAAAAAGGGCTTGGACCATTTAAGCAAAAGATATGGGATTTACATGCAGGGGTAAGAACAAGTATTGGAAATAAGTTTGAGGAACAATTTGATATTATCTTTGAAAAATTGCGAGTAACAAACACCATGGATATGGTTAGAAAAACCATTAAACCAGTGCTTGTTCACAAACATAATCCTATGGGGTAACTTGGCTAATTAAATCAACAACCTCGATGTAACACATTTATTTTGTGACAGACCCTAAAAATTCCAACAATAAAACAACCAGCAATAAGGCTGATAATAAGGCTCCATTTCAGCCACCAGGGATCATAAACCATCCTGACCGTAGACTTACCTTTTTTCAACTCTATTGCTCGCAAGATATAATTTGCCTGATAAATCTTTTGCTGCCTGCCATCAACAATTGCCTTCCAGCCAGGATAAAAAACCTCACTCAAGACAAGAAAACCGTCTTGAGCCATGCCAACATTCATTATTATCTCATTTGGAGAATGCCTGATTATCTCTGGATATGCCTCTTTCCCACGGGAAACAGATTGTTTTATTGTTGGTTTTTCTTCTAAGATTACCTCATCTGCATACGATATTTTTTTAAGTGCCGTAAAGATGGCATCTCTTCCATGAACAACCTTGAAATTATGTACTATCCATGCCCGTTTCATACAATTTCTGTTTTGATAGATATTTATGGTACTATCAGAAAATGTTAATTTGAACTGAGGATGAGATATTGGGTTCTGAGACGGGATGATGAAATACTTGGTGTTCAACAGATCAAGAAGCCTTGAATACTCTGCAATCCTCATCACTACTGTGGGTGTCTCTGGAGCAAGCCCTTGACTGATATTGATAAACTCCTGATACCTTTTGAGGATGGTTGGAGAATATCCGCCAATATTTGATATTCCATACGACATCCCTCGATTTAATGAGGCATCATCAGTCATGGTAACTATACGGAAAGGCTCTTTATCTTCTTTAAGAAAATCAACCATATTCTTGTCCCATTCACATCGACTGCTATCAACAGTGGTAATGTATGGGGAACAAAATATCCAGAGGTCAGCAATGATAATGGCTGGAATCAGGTATCGTATCAATGCTCTACCCCATTCTCTGCCGCATATATACAGAAGCATAGCTCCAAGCATAAGGAAAACAGCACCTAAAAATATAGACTTTTTAGCTATCAATAGCATTCCAGTAAGATTCTCCTTGAGATCAGGGGCACCAAAAATTCTCTCCTCCCACCCATAACTTATCTGGATTAAACTACGCCATGTATCTGCATCGATAAAAAATGATGACAGCATGGCAAGTATACCAAGCACACCAAATATCTGTGAGAATAAAACAACCTGTTTCCTCTTAGGCAATTCCATAAGACTGCTGCTGCCAAACCCAGCAAGAACAGCCAGACAAAATGTCCAGAGATACATCATCCGACCAGGAACCCTGAAGAGGTCAAATCCAGGGATAAACTCATAGCATAATTTATACATAACGGTATATTTTCCAAAAGAAAGTAAGAGTGAAACCATTGCCAGTACAGAAAAAAGAATAGTGTATGCATTTCTTTTAGATACAATTGCCATTATAGCCAATATCAAGGGGATAATTCCCACGAAACCGCAAATCTCATGCAACAGACCGCGCCCCCAGTAGGGAATATCAAGGGAATTACCAAAGAGCATGGGAAAGAAGAAGGATAAAATATTTTCAGGTGGAAATGATGAAAAGGTATTAAAATCATATCCTGTCCCTCCGCTTCTGCTGGAATAAGCAGGCAACTCAAGGGTAGGAAATATCTGGATACAGGCTATACAACCAGCTATCATTCCCATCATTCCCAGTAACGACAATAGCTTGACTGCCTTAGCATATTCTTTGTTAAGGATAATTATTCCTAGTCTAAAGGCGGCATAGACACCACTTAAAAGATAGGTGTAAAATGAAATTTGAGGATGACCGGATAGAAATTGGATACCAATTGCCAGACTTCCCAAAATACAATAAGAAAAGCCCATTGTTTGAACTGTCATTTCTATGAAAAACAGGATAAGTGGCAGCCATATACTGGCAGAAAATATATCTGCATGTCCCGCATAAAGATGGGTCATCTGGAACCCTGAGAACATAAATATAAAGGCTGTAGTCAAGGCACTTGTCCAAGGACATTTTAATGCCTTCATAAATATATATGCAAAACATCCGGATAAAAAGAGGTGTATAACAGCACTCACTGTTATCCCAAGGTGTGACGGCAGCAGGGTAAATATAACCAGATTTAAGGGATAAAACACAGCTGGCTGCATACCCGCAGCACAAGGTACCCCTGAAAATATATAAGGATTCCAGAAAGGGATAATGCCATGCTTGATTGTTTCAGCAACAAATGAACGCAGATAAAGAAGATAATGGGTAATATCTCCACCTGATAAAATCCGGGTACTATCTATTGCCTTCTGAAAAAAAAGAAGGCTGAGGATAAATAAACCCGAAAACACAAACCAATCAGGATTTATCAAGGTTTTTACTTTTGTAGATGATACAGGTTGTTTTTGATGCTTTTTCTTTTTTGACATTTTTTCTCTATTATCTGTAGACTTGCTCTATGATTAAGGTTCAACCCTTTTTAGTATAAAAAGGGTTGAATTAAATTGACCAAAATTATCAAATTTTCTTAACAAAGAATAGTTTGTACCCAGCCATTTGTTGAATTCATCAGCAGAGATATTTAAGCTATTAAAATCTTCGCCAGCAATTATTATCATCTCTGGAAACTTCTTTAATATTTGCTCTTGAACAATCTCTTTATTTATCCTACTAAACGCCCTACAGGTGGCTGTATCCCAAAACGGATGAGAAGCAAATATGGACATCTCGTATCCAGACATGACTGACCTATCAGCCTCAACAACAATGTAGGTTTGAAGGGTTAGGATTTTACTTTCTTTTGTTGTATTTTGTTTTACTATTTCAGCAGCCTCTTCTATTTCCTGTAAGGGTTTTTCAAGATAAAAGCTGTCCCCATGCTTAAACAAGACAAGTTGATAGCGTATTAAAATATCAACCTGTCCCATAAGATTAAGAAATACTACAGTTATTACCATGATTAAAAATGGCTTTCTGGGCATGTTTTTCATCTGTTCCCATATTCTTGAGATTGCCCATCCTGTAAAAATAGCTACTGGAAGCACCAGAAGGGTATTATAATATGAACCTGCACCAAAAGGGAGAAGATGTAAGATAAAGATAACCGGTATGCTTAAAGCAAGCAGGATCGGAATAAATTCGGTTTTAATTGATACTGGTCTTTTATTAAATAAAACTATTAATGAGAAAAAAAATGCCATGATGGCAAAGGGAAAATCTACAATATTATTTAAGATTAAGGTAAATAAGGAATAGAGTCTGGAAGAAAAAGGTAAGGATATTATGTGAAACTTAAAAAGGTCATAGACAACCTGTTCTGGAGCAGAAAGATAAAAAGGCAAAAAGATTAAAGAAAGAGATACCAAACAAGTAATTACAGATAATACAAAGGCTTGCATCCTTTTTTCTGATTTTAGAGTAATAATCAAGATTAATATTGGCAATACCGGTAGAATGGAGAGTCGGACACCAATAGCACAACATAAGAGAAAGATAGAAAGAAATATTTTATACTGCTCTTTCATTTTTAGTAACATTATCAGAATAGAGGACATAAGAAAAAAGGAAGCAAGAGAATAGGTAACAACAAAGCTAAACTGCACAATAAGAAAGATAGTGGTCATCACCAGAGCAAGGGTTATTAAAACTGCAGAATTTCCTCCTATAAAAAAAGCAATTAAACAAGCAATAAAAAGAGATAGCAATCCAAAAAACATGGCTGTAAGTCTGCCCACATAAATAGATGTCCCAAATATTTGTTGAAAAATACCATAAATGTAAGGAAACACCGGGCCCTGGGTATAAGCAAAGTCTTTATATAACATCTTCCCTTCATACACTAATCTTGAAGCATAAAGATACCATCCTTCATCAAGATTTATCTCTCTATGGATAGTCAAGAAAAGAGATTCCATGAGAAAAACTATAAAGAGCAAAACATAAAGGGGTAGATATGGTCTAAATGAAAATTTCTTATCCTGAAAATGCTCTGCCCGATTTTTATTTTTTTTTGTATCAACTTGTCGATATGAATGTTTCATTAAAAAATACCTCCTGAAATACAACTCATGGAGTCAAGAAAAAATAAGTTGTACACCAAGAGTCACTTAAGACGCTTGGCTGGCAAGGCGTGAGCGGGGGGGGGAATGGGGGTGCTGTCCCCATTTTTTTCCGAGTTTTTATTACCGCACGATTCCAATCTTGCCCGTCTGTCTCATGCCATTACTGCGAACACCCACATAAAAATAAATCCCACTGGCAACGGTCTCGTCATAGTCATTTTTCCCATACCATATTGTCTGACCATTAGAGTCAACATCCAAAGTGGCAACCAACTCACCAGCTAAGGTGTAAATCCTGACCATTGATTCGGGCAACATATTTACAAAACAAACGCCATCCGTATGAATAGAAGGCAGATATGGATTGGGATAGACATAGGGTTCATCATCTGTAGTTAGTTCAACATCTGTATACTCTGGTGATGAGCGGGGGAGGATAATATAAAAATTCTGGTAACTACTCAGCTATTGTTATTTCATACACATTTCAAATCAGCAAAAAAACTTTAAAAAAATGTAACTACTCAGGTAAAGTAATTCACCACGGAGAACACATAAATTGATAAATTGATAGGTTGATAAGTTTATAGGTTAAAGGAACACAGATCCATAATTCATAACCATTTACTATCAATTCATCCACTTATCAACCCATCAACTATTCAACTTATCAACTTTTTGTGTCTTCGTGCCTTTGTGGTGAGTAGTTACATTTCATCTATTATCCTCTGGTCTTGGAATTTTTACAATAAATTGTTCGCCATCAACATCATTGATAAATTCAGTATCAGGTTGTTCTTCCATT
>MNYI01000046.1 GCA_001873945.1 Candidatus Desantisbacteria bacterium CG2_30_40_21 | reverse complement strand
CAATTTTATTAATGAGTGCAAAGTAACTACTCCGGTAGATAGGCTGTAGGTTTGAACCTAAGGAGCCAAGAAAAAATAAGTTATACATCAAGAGTCACTGAGTCGCTTGGCTGGCAAGGCGTGAGAAGCGAGCATACTACTGTATGTAAGCGACGAACAACGAAGCCAGCCAAGATGAATCGGTGACACGACTGTATAAGTTATTTTTTCTTGACGACTAAAGTCGTTAATGCTTTCCTATCAGCCTTCAGCCTAAACACCTGAGTAGTTACAAATGATTGGACACCTTGCATTATTTTATTATCCCAATCTTCCCCTGCTTAATTGAACCAGCATGGTCATTTATCAGATAGAGATAAATTCCAGAGGCAAGGTCTGTTGGTATCGTCCACAGCACATTATCTAAGAGGGACGAGAATTCTGCGACCAATTCACCACTAATGGTATATATCTTTATGGCTTTTTCCTTACCAGCTGTAAGCTGAGCAAAGGTTATTGTTTGCCCCACAGCAGCAGGATTGGGATAGACACGGGTATTGTCTAAATTAGAATACCTCATGGGAATAACAACAATTACCTCAGTCTTTTCCATCTTTACTTCCGCCAGAGGTGGATTGATAAGATTTACCGGTTTGCCCTCAATTATTTCAGGGGCTTCCACAAACTTGGTGGTTTTGTTTTCCTCCTGAGCAATTCCAATCATAGCTGTAGCACCGTAAGCCTTTATCCTGAAGGGGACAATGGCAAACAACCCACCGTCACCGGTTTGGGGATACATCGTAGCTACCGCATAATCAATCTTGCCTGACTGGTTATCTGCATTATTGATTAATGTGAATACCTCGCCTTTGGGATATTCGCCTGAACAAATCATAACCCCTCCATTTCCAGTAGGTGAACCAATTACCTCCAAGACATCAGGATTAAACGAGAGATGTACCTCGCCAGCCATAAAATCTGTTGCATCGCTAATCGTTATCTCGAGCTTGATGATATTGCCTACCCGCAAGTCATTTTTATCCACACCACCCAGTGTCGAAAGATCAAAAGATAGGTTTATCTGCCCAGAGGTGGAGGCTGCTTTAGCTCTGAGTGGGGTTGCCTCTTGTGCAGGTTGCATCCCTGGCATGGAAGGTGCTCTCAAACCACCAAACCCAGATTGAGTTTTATTGAAATTATTCCTCAACACAATAAAATCCTGCCCATTTACAACCCGATTATGATCAAAATCACCCTCTCTATATTGCAACCAGTTGGAATGGGTAACAGTTGCCCCTTCTCGCCAGGCAAAGCCAAATAATGGCCAATCTCCAATATCTACCGTGCCGTCATCATTTACATCCCCAACTAATAAAGTCATTGTCCCAATATTTGTTGTATCCTCAAATTGGGTTGAGCTAATGTTGACTGTGTTAATCGTGGCACAAGACGCTCCCCATATGTCAAACTTGAGGGTATATATTCCTACAGGTACAGAATAAAGGCAAAATAGGAATTATTGTTTGTTGTAGTAGTAGCACCAGTTTCAGGAATTGTTACCATGATATCTGAGCAGGTACCATATCTGTTTAACCCCAATCTAAGCAGGCAAAAACCAGCTATATTCCCAAACCTTCTTAATGAATTGGCTGCAAACGAAACTGGAGACCCTGATGGCACAGAAGCTATGGCCGAAATAGTATATGTGCCCGGCGGCTCTGTGCCAAGAGTGAGGGAAGATGATGCCATACCATAAATATTGGTGACAGTCCTCGCAGGTAAGATAGAATATCCTGTAGCACCAGATGGAGTAGAAATAACCTGCCAGTCTATATCCACGCCCGGGCAAGGATTATTGTATACATCCACTACCTTGACCACAAACGGCTCATTCAGGGTAAGGGTACAGGTATTTGACTGATTATTCCCGGAAATATAACTTAGTGTTGCCGGTGTGCCAGTTGTAATGATGGCTGAGGTTGTGGCGGTAAGTCCGGAATAAACAGCTGTAATGGTATAACTGCCAATATATTTTGCATGGAAAATGTTACCATTAAAATCCCCACCACCTGAAGTGGTAAATGTAGTTGACCCGGTAACATCAACCCCTGAATCACCCTCACTGATACATTGATACGAAACATATTCATTTGCCCTTATTATCCTATCCTGTGTCTGAATCCTGATCCCACTGATGACATAATATATTGCGTCCTCTTTAGCATAGGGGATAGCAACACCCTGTTCTGCTGCTACGGTGAACAATTTTGTCTGATTATCCTCAATAGTTACATTTGATACCCCCCGCTCCTTTGCCCTGAATCGTAAGAAACAAAGTACCCCTGAACCGGTACTGGGGCTGCCGAATGAGCCAAACGAGTATTTTATTGTCCCTGTGCTAATCATATAACCGGGAGAAGAGCAATCCGTCATAAATGTCCCGCTGCCCACGGATAGAGCCTCAAGCACAGCCGGATTAAAGTTAATATAGATGTCAGCTGAAATCAATTGGCTTACATTTACTATCTCTATCTGTGCGGTGAATTCCTGCCCCTTGATGATATTTTGTGTCGAAGGGGTGATTTTCAGGGTAACAGAAGGGCGGAGCATAAAACTATCGGTATCAATAGCATTGGTGATTTGTCCTCTGGCGGTAATGGTTGTTGTGCCTATTGCCTGAGCATCCGTTGTGAAGACTAATTGGAAACTGCCATCAACCATAGTGTTACACGCAGCAATCATGATAGTAGTTCCAAAATCAATGCCAACTGTCTCGAGGATACCAAAGCCATTGCCAGCCACCGTAATACGGGTACCTATCTGTCCGGATTTTGGAGAGATCAGGATAATGTGTGGCAATATCCTGAACCAATCAGAGTCACTTAAACAAGAAGTAAGCCCGATAACCCTGACAGAAGTAGTGCCATAGGGCTGGGTATCTACAGTAAATACTGCAATAAATTCACCGTTGGCATTTGAAGTAACATTGCAAATAGTTCGTGTTGTGCCAAAGTTAATTCGCAGCGATTCAGCTACAGCAAACCCATTGCCGGCAATGGTAACCCAACTTCCAACAGTGCCTTAGGGTGGGGCAAGAATGCTGATGTTAGGCATGATGAAGAAAGGGTATGCAGCCATCTGACCAGTTATTATCCCTGATGCCCTAACAGTCGTGGTCCCGGCAGGCTGTGTATCCACGGTAAAGCCGGTGTCAAACCTGCCTGTGACATCTGCAATCGTGGTATTAATGGTAACTTTATTGCCAAAGGAGATACGAATAAGCTCGCCTGCACCAAAACCATTACTCATTATTCTCACCACAGTGCCTACAGTGCCACAGATTGGGCTTATCATGACAAGGGAAGAACGAATATTAAAGCTTGCCCTTGCCTCAGCCAGAGAGATTTGTCCAATAACAGTGCTGTATACTCCAAAAAAGTAGTTGACTAAACACAAATAAAATGGTATGATAGAAAAATAATGTCAACCTGAGTCAGGCGAGACTGTGTTAACGACTTATACTCAAGTGAGGATTAATCAAGGAGAGCAATGGCGCGCAAGGTGAGCAATAGTGTATACTATTGCGAACCTGAACAACACAGCTATCGTTGATTAAGACCAGCGAAAATCGCAATTTATGCCCCACTTGAGTATAACATAGGAACGATTATAAAAACCAAATGACTAATAACATATTTTATCAGAAACAAAAAATATATTTCAAGCCACTAACCTTTTTACTTATTATATCCATACTTAATTTAACAGGTTGTACCGCAACAAAACCATATCATGTAACTAATTTCTTCATAGATGACTCAATTCATGAATCAATAAAGAAACGGATAGCAGTTTTACCATTTGAGAATTTGACTCAAAGCAAGCAAGCTATCGGCTTAGTTACAGATGAGTTTAATCTACAATTAGGTAAACTCGGTAATTTTGACTTAGTCGAGCGGATAAAGATAGAAGAGATCTTTAAGGAACAGGATTTTTGCAAGGATAGGATTGATGAGGCAACCGCAGTTAAAATAGGTAAGATGCTTGGTGCTCAACTAATTGTTTTAGGTGTAATTACTAAATACTCCTCTTATGGGCATGAGCAACAGGTAACTAATACGCAACAATCTACACCAATACCTGTGGTAATAGAAGGTAAACGCTCTTCTCAAAGGGAAGAAAAAAAGGAAGAAGAAGTTGGCTTGTTGGATGCAATTATCATTGTTGGAGCAGTAGTTACTGTAATTGGTGCAAGCTATATTTTATTCTTTCAACCATCATCTGAGGTAGGAATTAGTACACGGATAATTGATGTAGAAACAGGAAAACAGCTATGGCAGGCAAGGGATACATTTAAGGGTAATCGTCCATCCATAAAAAAATTAGTCGAAACAAAAGAGGAACGCAAAAGATTACGCAAGGATATTGACTTTTTGACGCGGATGCTATGCCAGAAATTAGCAGAAACACTTGGAGAAAAATAAAAATGTTAGCCAAAAGAATAATTCCATGTCTGGATGTAAAAGATGGAAGGGTAGTTAAGGGTGTAAACTTTGTTAATCTTATTGATGCCGGTGATCCTGTATTAGTTGCCCGAAGATATGAGGAGGAAAAAGCGGATGAAATAGTGTTCCTGGACATTACTGCCTCCTCAGATAAAAGGGATATAATCATTGATGTGGTGAAAAGGACATCTGAACAGGTATTTACCCCATTGACAGTTGGTGGTGGTATCAGAGAATTGGAAGATATCAGGCGACTGCTTAATGCTGGTGCAGACAAGGTTTCCATGAATACTGCTGCGGTTAAAAGACCTGCCCTGATAAAAGAATCAGCCAATCGCTTTGGGTCACAGTGTATTGTGATAGCTATTGATGCCAAAAAAAAGGTAGAAAAGGGCAGGGTGTGGTGGGAAGTATATCTTCATGGGGGGCGTACCCCAACTGGAATTGATGTAATTGACTGGGCAAAAGAGGCAGAGATGCTTGGTGCCGGGGAGATACTTCTTACATCCATGGATTGTGATGGTACCAAGGATGGATATGACATCGAACTCACCCGCTCAGTCTCTCGCAATGTACGCATTCCTGTAATTGCCTCTGGTGGGGCAGGCTGCATAGAACATCTATATCAGGCATTGACTGAAGGTATGGCAGATGCTGTCTTAGCTGCCTCTATCTTTCATTTTCAGGAGATATCCATTCCAGAGGCAAAGAGATATTTGCAGGCAAGGGGAGTAATTGTGTCAATTCCTGTGGAAGAATGTTGTTTCGGGCAGAAACAAGCCTTGTCTCTACAATCTGAAAGATAAACGCTTGTATACTCAAGTGAGGTAGACCCGTGTGTCTACCCCAACTGCACAGATCAAAATTTTCTCCATATCCCCTTTTTTACACACCGCAACAACTACAATTACCTTCCCTTAAAAGTTTGTGTTAATAATTGGCATAGAATCTGCGTCAAAAATTCTTTATCCCTTTTCAATCTCATCCTTTGCCCAAAACCATCAACCAATACCTTTACTCGTTTATCCGTAGCATAAATTGTATCCCTTGCCTGCCAGATTTGTTTTCCGGTTTCTACATTTACCAATCTAATGCTTATTCCCACTTTTCCCTTGCTATATTCAATCACATTGCCAAGGATTATTCCATGAACACCAAGCATCTTACCGATTTTGACTGCGGTTTCCTGATCAATTCGGTCAGGGTCAAAATCCTGCTCTTTATAAAGCTCATCAACCCTTATTCTTTCAATCAAATCAAATGCAGCTAATTTACCCAATTGGAGATTAAATTCATCAGCAACCTTTGAACCAGCAGAATAATCACCACTTGAATTCTGGAAAGGCAAAACTGCTATCCGTTGTGCTCGTAATTGCGGTACTGTATCCCTATCCACAAAGAAATTAGTCACCTGATAAGGGCTGATACTTGCACAACCACTCAAGATAATCAAACTCAAAAATCCAACAAAAACTATTCTCATTTTCCTTTTGTACCTCCTGTAATTTTAATTATACTCAAGTGGGGCAATCTATTGCCTTGCCAATGAGGATAAGATTGAAAACAATGGTATCCCCGATTTTACATCCTTGATGGCTTTCAGAAAGTAGCACCTCCGTCAGTGGCAGCTCTATAACAAAGGGATGCGGTGATGCTCCATATTTACGCATAACTGTAGTATCAGCAGGGGGCGGGGTCTCAAATACATAGGAATAAACACATTTTTCCTTCAGAATACATTCATGGCACAGCCTGTCTCTTAAAGCACACACCACTTTTTTGAAGGCAGACCCAAAACCACCCCGTAGGGTAGAACCAAGATACAGCGGAAGGTGTAAGTCCAATAGCTGTAAGGATAAACTCAAATCGTGCCAATTTCATCTAATTAGTTCCTGACATTGTCTCAATGCCCCTTTGCTGGTGCCGGTTTATGTTCTGATGTCGCAGGTAGCTTATGCTCCGTTGCCGTAGCCGGCTAACCCTGCACCGGCAACTCATCCACAAACACCACCCCTTGCTGTTCTGGAGACTTAGCATCCTGTGCCTTAACTGATTTCACGGGTTGTTTTTTAGTCGGAGATTTTTTAGTCACCTGTTTCTTTTTCTTCTTGACGGGCTTAGCAGCCTCTTTTTTCTCTTCATGCCTGTCCACAAGATAATTAATATACTCGCTGCATTCCTCTATTATTTCTGTCTTCTGAACAGATTCCTTTGCTTTCTTATCAACCTTTTCCACAAGGTAGGAACAGATATAACCAATTTTATCGTCAGATAATTTAACCTTATAATACCATTTATTTCCAATATCATTCAAGAGAACCATTTTTGTATTCTCTTCTATTCGTGCCACAGGTTTATAATCATACCCGGGTAAGGCAGGCCAATCCCAAACAATGGCCGGTTTGATAGAAACAAGCGTATTTCCTTTTTCAGGAAACCCCTCCGGCAGAGGTGTCCACTCTGACACAGATTCAGAATGATGTTTTTTTGTATGCGATGGCTGTGAATCAACCATTATCATTTCGTCATTTTCATCGCCTATCTGCTGATGATGTCCATCAACAAAACATGCTGACTCGGAAAAGGAGTCATAGTCCATACCCTTTTCTTCAACAAATGTTGCCTCATATTGAGAATCGATTGTATCCTGAGAAGTAGTTGTATTTGGTGGCAATTTTAATTCCGGCTGCACAGAAACAACAGCCTCTTCGGCAGGCAATTTCGATTCCGACTGTCCGGAAACAACATATCCTTCGGATGGCAATTCTGATTCATACTGCTCAGGTTGCCCAGAAGCAGCAACCTCTTTGGAATATGTTGAGATTGGGAAGGAAACCTCTCTGTCAGTAGCATACGACTGGTATCTCTGCTTTGCCTCTTCCGCCTCTTTACCCTGAATATGTTCAACAGCTTTTTCAGCCTCTTCATAGTTTCCCTGTTCATAATAAAACTTGCTCAAGGCTTCAGGGGAATTCATTAATGCAGCATACTTGTTTTTTAATTCCTGAGATTCCTTGTAGTTTATAATCGTATCAAGCACCTCTATGGCTTTTTGACGATTAATCTCTGGAAGAGCCGTACCCCCTAAGTTATTCATAACAACATCACCAAAGTATATCTTAGCCAGATAATACTTTGCCAAAGGAGACGGCGACTCTATAAAACAAGAAATAGCCTGTTCATAATCATAATTACCAAAGGCAGTTACACCTTTTTTCCATGACTTATCCCTTGGCGATGGCATGGACGCAGGGGTGGCACCTTTGACAGAGGAATTTTCCTCTATGGATGATACCTGTGGCTCTACAACCTTCTTAGATTTGATCATATCAGCTTCAGCAATAATTGCTGATTGTTTTTTAATATTCTCAGCATAAATTGCATTCACATATCCCAACAGCAAAATACTTATTGTCACACAAAATAATAGCTTTCTCATGATTTTTCCTCCTGTTCTGTGCTTTAGTCGTCAAGAAAAAATAACTTGAGCAAAATTACGCTCAGATTTGGGATAGATTTGTCCGCTCTAATTGAGCAAAACAACAAGCATAGTTAACTATGTTGAGGATTTTGCGATTGAAGAGCGGCCAAATATAGCCCGAAGATGAGATGTAAGGTGGTCAAGTTATTTTTTCTTGACGACTTAGATTGACACGACACTATTGCCCGGATAATTGTTCATTCAGGATTGCTGCTTTATTTACAAGTTTTTTGTAACTACTCAGGTAAAGTAATTCACCACGGAGAACACATAAGTTGATAGGTTGATAGGTTGATGAGTTTATAGGTTAAAGGAACACAGATT
>MNYI01000187.1 GCA_001873945.1 Candidatus Desantisbacteria bacterium CG2_30_40_21 | reverse complement strand
CCGGAATGACAGAAGAATATCAAGAAGGATTCCCGACAAGCGGGAATGACATATCCAGCAATTCTCATTATGGCGCATTTTCTCCAATATATAGTGGCATAACGATACACAAACAACAATATATTGTATTCAAATACCGCATAATTAGAATTGCTGTGACAGATCGCAAAGGGCATGGACTTCTTGTCATTCTGGCTTAGCCTGTCCCCGCTTGTCAAGAATCACCGGAATCCTGCTTCTCCTTGTCATTCTGGCTTGTCCAGAATCTTTCTTCTTATTCTACCACATTTGCTGTACTCAACAAAGAAAGATTCCCGGCAGGATGTTACAAATAAACTGAATCATTCCTCCAATATCTTTACCAGATAATTACTTGCCTTGCTCCTTACCTTCGGCAAACATAACTCAACCAACGAACATTTCTCACATCTCGCCGAATACTCAGCCTTTGGCGTTATGCCCGATTCAATCAACTCATGCAATCGCACCGCCGTTTCTTCTGTTTCCTTTCGTAAAGCAGCATCAAATTTCACATCATATCTGTGCCGCGTCAGTCCATAAAAAAGCGCTCCCTCCGGTATCTCAACATCCATCATTTCCTCAAGACACAGAGCTTGAGCACAGAGTTGAACCTTATCACAGTCGTCAAGTTTAGGCTTACCATGTTTATATTCTACAGGGAAAGGTATCCATTTGTCGCTCTGTTTGTGGAACTCTACCACATCAGCCTTGCCAATGATACCAACCCTAAATGACCGCATTGGCATACCATATTCAATGCGGATATTTCCTCTTGATTCCCGATTTGCCGTGTCAACCTTATTGTGCATAATCTTTCCCTCAGCAGTGAGCACATTTTCTGCCCATAATTGTTCAATATGGATTAGTGCACACTGCCGCGGACAGAAAACAAGGTGCTGTAAGGCTGAAAGCTGGAGAAAGTCGTCTTCAGAGTATGACATTAAATACTCCCAATAACAACATTGTTCGGATTAAATATTTCCGGCATTAATCCAGCAAGACTTTTAATCTTTATCGAATACTCCTCAATTTTCTTTGGGTCAGTTACTCCTTCATTAGTCGTAATGCTTAATGCCCGATGAACCACAGCAGACGAATATTGACCATTTTTACAATTATGTTGCCACCACACAACTGTAATTACTTCCATACTGCCTTCGGGTCGTGCAGAAGATAAATCGTTATCAAATAGATGCTCAAGTGCAGTTTTTATTGCTTTCGCATCATCATCGCTAAACCAAGTTTTTGATGCAAGTTGAGGATTTATGGCACCATAAGTTACATACAATCCATGATCAACACGATGCTTCATTCCCATGGTATCCGATGCTTTCTTTGTACCATCTCCTTCACCACTAACACTTTTTGTAATCTGCATGCTGGACACACTCACCGGTACAACGCTAAATGTTGGATGAATGGAAACCGGCCCACGAATTCCAACAGACACCCCTTCACCTTTTTTTTTGCTTCCATAGGCAAATACTTGCCCGAATGCACGAACATCGATCCATTTCTTGCAAACAGTTTCGTGGAATATTTTTTCATCTCTCCATTGCTCTTTTTTCAATTCTCCTTCGGCTCTAGCTCTCAGGCTGGGATAATCATCTAATTTGTTATCAGCAGATTGAACAAAAACCTCGTACTTATACTGATCTTTATCTTTTTCGTTCTTCATTTCCATTAATCGATTTCTGATTTTTCTCTTGATGCAGACATCAGATACTTCGCCCATACCATCGTAATTCGTCCGAGGACGATTGCCATTTAACGGATCACCATTGGGGTTAGCTCCATTCACGCTAAACACCACCGCGAAATCAATTTTGTTTGTCAATGTTTCCATAAAAACTCTCCTCCTTTTTGATATTTTTAAATTTGCTCTTCTTCCCTTATATTGGCATCATCAATACTTTCTGGTTCATCTTTTTTGGGTTTTAACGCTTCTCTCTGGCAATGATAGCCCAACAAGAATTCACCGCTCAATTTCTTATCGCTGGTGTAATCCTCAGGATGATCAAACAAGCTGTGTACTTTATCAATCAATGTTTGCCTTTTCTGAGATTTCGCTCCCAGCCGAGCTTTATAAGGAATCAGCGAAAGTTCTATTGTCCTCCATGTGCTGTAAGGGTGATCTGCAAACCGCTGCATTAACCGTGCAGCATTGGTCTGTCTATCTTCCCCCGCCTTATTTAAAGCCCATTGCTCAAGACTATCTGCCAATGCCAATAACCTTCCATACAGGTAATCCCGTGTTTTACGACCCTCATCTAATGCCATACTATGTCCCTCCTTTTCATTTAATTTTCTAAAAAGCGCACAGGCTATGCTGAGCGTTTTATTCCATTCCCAACCGTTCATGACTGACCTATTACATGCCTGACGAACCACTGAATCAACAATATCCCGAGGAATCTGCTGCCCATCAATGATACAAGGCAAAAGTCGCTCAACCGTTGCTTTTTTCAACTTATCATCTACTCTACTCCCATAAGCTGCTACTGCAATATCTCTGGGTGCAGGTGCACCAACAAATCTAATGCGTTTTTTTGTTTTGGGGTTGTATCCATAATCATGAACCCAAGCACAGGTCTCGTGCCATTTTTCTAATCGTTCAAGAAATTCCGATCCTGTCAGTTCGCGATAGAAAGTAATAGCCATACGACCTGGTGTTGCTGAATCAAGCCCCATAACTACAACATCTTTCGTATCTCCTAAGTCAGTTTTATAGCCAGCTATCTTTTTCTTCAACTTGTTAGCAAGATTTTGCGCGGTTAAAACAATGTCTGGTTCATCACTTACCAATTCTTCTTCTCCCAGAATTGACAAGGGATCGGCAAGCGGATCAGGAATTTGAATGTCCGATGTAGCCCAAGCAACAATTGCCTGATCTCCACTACGATAACCTTGACGGCTTATAAGCCAACGGAGAGTATTGTGCGCTTTCTGAGTAATTTTAAATCCAACCCCACAAGTCTGGTATGTGTTGCAACCTTTTGTATCTGTAAATCGCCCCCTAAAAGTAAAACCACTCCAGTCAGTTGAAGATATTAGTTTTGCCCTATCCCTATCATTTCGCAATTTAGCCAGATGCTGTTCTGCAGCCAAAAGTTCATCACCTGTAACATAACATAAGGTTTTAACCTGTTTTGTAGTGGAATAATATTTTATCCATTTTTCCCAAAGCGTTTTGTCTTCCCACACTTTTGAACATGTGTCACCAGAAATTTCAACCTCCCAGCGAATAAACGCATCCGATTGATCTTTTAAGACATCAAAAATATCCTGAATGTTCTTGTCTTTTTTCTCCGGTTTCCCACTCAATTTCTCGTTATCGCCTATAATTAGCACCTTACAAGTAATCAAATCTTCAACAATTTGTCCCTTTTGAATATACTCAAAAACAGCTTGCACTTTCGAATGAACATATTCTGATTTGCACCAATCTTCAAGCCTCTTTTGATATGCTGTAAAATATGATTTTTTACCTCCTCCATATTTGGTATAATCCTTTGCCACATACTGCAATTTATCACACAAAGGATGAGGAGCTTCGTCGTTTGTCCGCCCTCCAGAACTTTCTGTGCATGGAATAATTGTTCTTGCATTGTCTTTAGGAACAACTCTGGCTCTCTTGAAATTTCCTTGATGGTCAATGACAATCTCTATCTGAGCCATCTGTGTTGTGTGGCAAATCGGAAGAAGCGGCACTTCTTTTTCAGTAACAATGCCAATCATTGGCTGACAATTCTCATATGTTTCATACAATTTGTGTATCCAGCTCATTGAGCAATTCCTCCTCTTCTAATCCCACCGAGTCTGGCGGATTGGCTTTCATGGGTCTTACAAATTTCCTGATAGTACAATTTTCCGGGCGAATAAATTGCACGACACCATCTATCATCTTTGGACGCCAAAATCTTACATAAAGTTCATCTTTACCTATTTCATCAGGATAATCAAATCCGTGTAACATCAGGTCAAACGCTATTTCACCATAATTGTCATAGTCGCTCTCACCTTCTCCAAACCTACACGGTTCAACATACCCCTGACATTCCCGTGCACCCAGAAAAACATCTCTTCTCCCACCCTTTTCTATCATTCGCTTGGCAACATAATAATGTTTGTTTTCATTCCTATCTTTCGCCATATCCTCGCGATTCATATTCCACTCAAAGTGTGCCTGCACTTGATACTCAACATCAGCAAGGTAGGTATAAATAGAAAGAGAATTACCCCCACCATACTCAACTGGTTTTGTACTTTTCGTCTGCGTCCGTATGCGTTTCATAACCCTGACGCGATTGATAATCCAGATAATGGTCGGCTTCCAATAAACCGAACTCAATACACCCTTCAATGCTTCATAGGTTGGGATGTGATACGAACATTTCTCTCCACCGATCTTTGTTAGCGGATCAGTAAAAAGGGCATATTTGCCTTTAACCTTGAATTCCATGTTGTTTTCTTTTTCCATGACACCTCCTTTTAATTATGCACCTAAAAACCCCATATCTTTTACGGACATCTCACTTAATCCGAATTCATCGCTATAATACTGTTTATTAAGATACAAAATCCCTGATCCTTCTTGTACTTCATTAACGGCTCCCCGCTCTTGCAACCTTTTTAATATATTGGGGAACACATTCACCGAATAACGCTGCGCTCGTCGGATTAGTTTATATTGCTTTTTTAATTCGTAGGCAGAGCAAATTTCATTGACAATATCTTTCCCTTCTTTCTCATATGGCACAATGATACCTCTGGCTACCGTTTCAATTGCTTCAAAGGATTTAGCAGCAGACATAAATGCTTGCTTCAATGGTATTGCTGGTGCCTTTTTGTTAATGCGGTTATATTCTTCTACAGAAATCTTATTTACTGAAAGCAAATTGAATAAATTATCCTCCTGCCCCACGGCTGACTTAGAACTAACAGGATAATTCATCTCCTTCGCCCGTTGATAAAAATAATACTGATAATACTGCTCCATTGCCTCCGGGCTTAAGATGTTATTTCCAAATCTTCCCGGGTTATCTCTAAATTCATCCAACAATCGCTCGGATTTTTCTTTACCAATTCTGATATCCTCAATTCTATCTATATTTTCTTCTGTCGGATTAATTATGTAAACTTTGCCCAACGCTGGATACATTTCATTATGACGATTACATCTGCCCGCTGCCTGCACAATTGAATCAAGCCCTGCCAAGAAACGAATAACTGAACCAAAAGAAATATCAACACCCGCTTCAATAAGCTGAGTACTAACACAAATAACTGGTTTTTTATCGTGCAAAGATGCTTTAATCCGATCCAACACCACCATACGGTGAGCCGGACACATATGAGTGCTTAAATGATATGTTTCAATATTATTGATCTGTTTACATTGTTGATAAATTTCACAGGCTGATGTTTTTGTATTCACAACCACCAGAACACTGCTTGATTTAACGACTCGTTCTCCTACAAGATCTTTTATTTCATCGTTACTCCAGCCGCCAACCTTTATTTTATCATAAATCTCAACGCGATTCAAGTCATCGAATAACTGTCTTGCATCAGGAACCATTTGTTGTCCTGCGGTAATAGGCAATGCCCTTGATTTTGGTTCAATTTTATCCAAAAGTGGCTGAGTCGCTGTACAAAGCACAACTGTCGAACCACAATTATTTACCAAAAAATTTACAGCCGTATTGAACAACTGCACACATTTTACCGGTAAGGTTTGGACTTCATCAAAGATAATCACTGCATTTGCAAGTTGGTGCATTTTCCTTGCTCCACGCGTCCCGAAACCAAATAAAGCCTCCAGAAATTGAACATTGGTTGTTAGCACAACAGGGGCATCCCAATTTTCAGAAAGTACCTTTTGCCTTGCCGTCTCTTCGTCGGGCATTAAATTAGAGTGGTGTTCCAGTACAATGCGATTCAGGTATTTGCCTTTCTTATCTTTTTCTTCTAAAATCTTACGAATCTCATCAGCATTCTGGTCAATAATAGTAGTATATGGCAACACATAGATGATTCTGTCCATCTTGTACTTGTCAGCATGATGCAAAGCAAATCTGAGGCTGGAAAATGTTTTTCTTCCACCGGTTGGGACAGTCAGTTGATACAGCCCTTTTGGTTTGTCAGAAAAGTCGTAACACGCTTGGGATATTTTTTGGCGTACTGTGTTAATACCTTCTGGCTTGAAATCAGCTAACTTCTCATTTAACCTATTCACCAAGACAGACCAATCCGCATAATTACCATGATTTCGCAGTTTTGCTAAACGAGGCATCTCAAAATCAGCCGTATCCAATCTATCAGCATCAATGAGACAACTGTAAAGAAACCGTAATAGCAAGCCATATTTGAATACAAGCGTTTCTTTTGAATCAATCGAAGTTTTTAATGCGTTTAATCGATTCACAATATTTTGCAATAAATCTTTTGATTCTATCATGTCAGTTATTTTCGCTTTTGCCCTATCGCTAATCTTGCTAAGCACTTCATTGATGTGCGATTTTTCTTCCATCGTAGCCATGCGTTTGGAATACCCATCTACGCCTTCAGGTGAAATACAGTCCAATAATCCTGAGTGATGTGAGACAATGCAAATTGATAAAATCTGTGCAACAAACATTGCTTCATCCCCTTTATCAGCAAGATTTCGATAAATTAGTTGTGCACCAGCAGTAGAATGATCAACTTTCCCTTTCTTTCCGGCAGCATCAACATAATCATCTTCGTCAGAGTTAATAATACCAACTGCCGATTTAATATATTTCTCAAATTCCTGACTTGCTTTTCCAAAATCATGTAAAAGCCCAATTAACTCACCTTGTTCTTTCAACCCGATCTTTGACGCAAATTCACCTGTTGTCTTTGAAACTTCCTCAAGGTGATTGACCAAACTTTGTATTTCTCCGTCTTTTTCTCTGCAATGAGCAATATAATCATTGTTACGAAACATATTCAAATTCCTACCTTCCTGATATTGCTGCAATTCAATTCTTACCCCTCAATTATACCCTTCTCGTCTCATTCTGCCAATCATTTTTTGTCCACTTTAACTTTTTTATTGACTCCAAGCCCCAATTCTGCTACAATAGATTACAACTTGTCTCCTAAGGGTATTTAATTGAAAAACAATAAGCAAATAACCAAAATCCTGATATTAAGAAGCGACCGCATGGGTGATATGATATTGAGTTTGCCTGCTATATCATCCCTTAAAAAAAGCTATCCAAAGGCACATCTGGCAATACTAATTCAGGAGTATACCCGTGATATCCTGTGGAATAATCCACACATCGATGAAATAATCATTGATTATGGGCAGAACATGCTTGAATTGGCTCAGCAGATAAGGGATAAAAAATTTGACCTTGCTGTTATCCTTTATCCAAGCTGGCGAAATGGATGGCTTTGCTTTTTTGCTGGAATACCTGTTCGGGTAGGAACGGGTTACAAGCCTGTGGGGATATTATTTAACAAAAGGGCATATATTCATCGCAGCAAGGTTGTCTGTCATGAGATAGATTATTGCTTGAGATTAGCAGAAAAAGCAGGGGCACAGACAACAAACAGGGAAATAGCCCTTCCGATAAAAGATGAGGATATGCAATATGCTCAATCACTGCTGAAGAAGCATGGTCTATTAGACACCTTCCCTTTGATCGGCATTCATCCTGGAAGCGGCGGCTCAGCCCTGAATTGGAGCAAGGATAATTATGCCGGTTTAATTGATGGGTTAATCGAAAAATATAATGCAAGGGTGATAATAAGTGGGGGCAGCAATGAGTACGATATGCTTGAACAAATAATTGCAAAAACCCATACTAATCCCATCAATCTGTCGGGTCAAACCAATCTTGGTCAACTCATGGCTCTTTTTTCCCTTTATCACCTCTTTATTGGACCAAGTACCGGTCCAATGCATTTGGCTGCTGGGCTTGGCAAGCCAGTAATAGCCCTATTCCCACCACTCTTATCCCAATCACCGACAAAATGGGGTCCATATGGACAGGGGCATACAGTGCTTATGCCTGAGAATGTAGAATGTGGTTGGCGAAGGTGCAAGAGGGAAAGATGCGGGTTTTTTAACTGTATGGATAGGATTGCTGTGAGTACGGTGTTAGATGCAGCCGGAGGGATGATAGGGAACGCAGGAATAGGAAGATAGCCACAGAGGTCACAAAGAGGACAGAGGATTACAACCCCCTGACCCCAGCAATTCTCATTATGGCAAAACTTATGTTTAAAGGGGAATAAGGGAATAGAGGAGATGGTGTCGATTATCAACAGAATTGTCGGTAGGACAGGCATTTCTGCCTGTCCTGTTGCAGATGACAGGCAAGAATGCCTGTCCTACCGATTAATCTCCATATCTCCCCCTTATCCATTTTACCATAATGAGAATTGCTGATACTTGAGGATTTTTCTTGACAATATATGGTGAAGCATGATATTATTAGAATGAAAAGGGAAGCAGAGAAATATGGAGGCAATAGGATGCTG
>MNYI01000107.1 GCA_001873945.1 Candidatus Desantisbacteria bacterium CG2_30_40_21 | reverse complement strand
ATGAGCAGCTATCTTGATAAGGCAGGGATTTCCGCCTCACTTTTTAATGGAAAAATGTCCAATGCTGAAAAAGTGTAGATTCCACTTGAAAACTGACCCACTTTTCCACTCAAAACTGACCCACCCCTTAGCTGACATTATAGCATAAACGGCTATAATAATCAACCATCTTTTTCGGTCAATTTATCCTTTATTCGATAGCTTTTTCCATTAATTTGGACAACGAAAGAATGATGTAACAATCTATCGAGAATAGCTGATGCAATAACATTATCACCAAACATATCTCCCCACTGACTGAAACTTCTATTAGAGGTAAGGACAATAGACACTTTTTCATAGCATCTTGATATCAATTGAAACAACAAATTAGCCCCTTCTTTACCCACACACATATATCCTAACTCATCTATAACAAGCAAATCATATCTTGCCAATCTCTCTATTTTTTGTGGCAATGTTTTTTCTATCATGCTTAACATCAATTCTTCTATCATTTTCCCTGCATCTGCAAACAGCACCTTTTTTCTTTTCTCACATGCTTTTATCCCTATGCCTATTGCCAAATGTGTTTTCCCTACCCCTGGAGGACCAACAAACAACACATTTTTCGCCTTCTCAAGGAATACAAGCTCACACAATTCCTTTATCAATCTCTCATCTAACTGCGGCTGAAATCTGAAATCAAATTCTTCTATAGTCTTTATTTGTGAAAATCTTGCTATCCGTATCTTGTAATTAATTGACCGGTCTGTTTTTGTTATGATCTCTTCTGCCATTAGCCTTGCCAGATATTCTGTGTAACTTATTTTTGTCTCCAATGCCTTCTTTGTTTCCTCTTCAAATATACCCAATATTGTGTCTAACCCAAGTGTTTCCAAATGGTTCTTCAGTCTTACTACATCTGCCATTTTTCATCCTCCTCACGACAGTATCTTGTCATATTCCCTTAAATCTCGTCCAACATTCATGTCCATTTCACAGCTCTTGTCATTAACTATCACTGGGATTTTCATCTCTATATCCATTTCCATCCTTAACAACCCTTCTATTATGCTGTGCGAATAGCAATTCAATTCACATGCCCTTTTCATCACCTTCTTTAGTTGTTCCACTGAATAATATTTCAGCAAAACTAAGATTATCCTTAAACACCATCCTTTCTATCTCTTCCTTATGTTTTTCTAATGCAATCTCATGGCATAATTTACGGCTATACTCAGGAATGTTTTTATCCCTTATAGCCTTCCTGACTGTATTCCTGCTAATCCCCAATTCCTTTGCAATCCATCGTAAAGATTTGCCTTTGGAATGAAGAAATCTTATGCTTGTCCACGCATCCATATAAATCATCTCCCTTTACCTCCTCATAATATTTTGATAATTATATCTTACTACGAGGAGATTATGCAAGAAAAATATTGTGAAAAAGTATCACATCTGCGTATTTATCACCCTTGTGAACAACCTGACAGATTCAAGAATAAAAAATAGTTACAAATACTTGAATATCCTTGATAAATCAAGAGTTGCCAGTACTTCTTACAATATATCCCCTGTTACCATTATTTTATAATCTTTTTTCATTAAGGGCGGGTCAGTTTTGGAGTGGAAAAGTGGGTCAGTTTTGAACGGAAACTACAATATTATCAAAATAGTTGCTATTATTACTACCAAGCCAAGTTCTATCATCTTTTTAATACTGTGGAAATATTTTTGCATTAGCATAATTATCCTACTTATTGATATTTAGTAAACCGTGCATAATCACTACAGTTATCTTTTCTCAAACTTTTCGCAACCAATGTTCAAGGCACAAAAAAAAGCATTCCAGCTTATTTTAAGCCAAAATGCTTATTGTGGCAATATTTGCTTACAAGACATCTTCGATATAGATACATTTTCAAATAAATGCGTAGCAAGTGATTGCTTGATTGCTTGATTAAAGACATCATCTTCTCTCCTATCTCATAGCAAGATTATTAAGTTTAATTATACCACATTTTTCAAGAAATGTCAAGGAAATTTTTACCCTATGTCAGCAATTCTCATTTTAGTTTTTGATTCACCACAGAGACACAGAGAATAATTTAAAAAAAACAGATTGACGGAACGCAAATTTTCGTAAATTCACAAAATAATACTTCAAATTTCTGAAAATCTGCGTTTAGCCACATTCAAATAAGAGATTTGTCCTTTGATTTTCCTCTATGTCTCCGTGTTTCCGTGGTGAGTTGTTATGTGTTTATGCGGTAAAAAGTCAAAATGAGAATTGCTGAAATAACCATTTCACAAAAACAAATTTTTTTCTTGACTTATCTATTATTATGAATTACACTATAGATGAGAGTGATAAGCCTATTTCTTATTTGATAACAATGACAAAGAGCCGAAATATTCAGGAGGTGTTACTTATGGGTTTTGCAGTAAGAAAAAAAGAAGAAAGATTTATTTATGGAGATTACTTAACATGGTCAGATAATGAGCGGTGGGAATTGATAGATGGGGTAGCTTATGATATGAGTCCTGCTCCTTCAAGAAGACATCAGAAGATTGTGGGAGAATTATACAGGCAGTTTTCAAATTATTTATTGGACAAATCTTGCGAGGTGTATGTTGCCCCCTTTGATGTTCGATTGCCTGAATTTGATGAAGCAGATGAAGATATAGATACTGTGGTTCAGCCGGATATTGTCGTTGTTTGCGACAGAGATAAGCTCGATGACAAAGGAGGTAAGGGTGCCCCTGATATAGTTATAGAAATCTTGTCTCTGTGGACAGCAAAAAAGGATCTTCTAATTAAATACCATTTATATGAAAGACATAAGGTGAAACAATACTGGGTATTTGACCCGGCAACAGAAGAGGTAACAATATTTAAGCTCCAAAATGATAAGTATGGAAAGCCTGAAGAATATAAGAAAGATGATAGAATAAAAGTGGATATCTTTACAGATTTAGAGATAGATTTGAGTACAGTATTTAAGTCGTTCTGATACAACATAGATTACAGGAGAAAAAAAATAATGCAAAAACTACAAAGTACGATTGAAGATATTAAAAAACATCCCTTAACAAATGCGTACATAAAAGGATCAGACAAAAGCCTTGATGTTCTTGGTTATACAGAGCATGGGATACGGCATGCTACTATTGTTTCTCAAAATGCCAGCAAGATTATATCCAAATTGGGGTATGATTCAAGGCTTGTTGAGTTAGCAGAGATAGCTGGATATTTGCATGATATTGGAAATGTGGTTAATCGAAAGGGGCATAGTATTTCAGGTGCCTTGCTTGCTGTGGAAATTCTTAAAGATTTGAAATTTCCTGAAAATGAGATAGCCTCAATTATTCGGGCAATAGGTAACCACGATGAGGAAGAGGGTGGGGAACCTGTAAGTAATATTGCAGCAGCCATTATTCTGGCAGATAAGGCTGATATTCATAGAAGCAGGGTCAGAAATTCCAATATGATTACCTTTGATATTCATGATCGGGTCAACTATGCGGCTACCTATTCCTCGGTTGATGCTGATGCTGACTCAAAGATAATCTTCCTGAATCTGACTATTGATACTCAGGTCTCTCAGATAATGGAGTATTTTGAAATATTCTTATCCAGAATGATGATTTGCCGTAAGGCAGCTGTGTTTTTGAATTGTAAGTTTGAAATTTTAGTCAATGATATTAGATTGTTGTAAGTGAAAGGCATATCCTCATGGAGGGCTAAAAGTGATGTCTGAGCAAAAACAAAAGACTGCAGTCATTATTTTTTCTGTGGCTTCTAACAGCATTCTGGTAATATTGAAATTATTGATTGGTTGGTTAACCGGTTCCATCTCTATCCTTTCTGAAGCTGTTCATTCAGGAATCGATTTGCTGGCTGCTCTGATTGCATTTTTTGCAGTAAGAAATTCAGGGAAACCTGCGGATGAAAAACATCCGTTTGGACACGATAAGATTGAAAATATTTCCGGGCTTGTAGAAGCCATGCTTATCTTCATGGCAGCAGGATGGATTATCTATGAAGCTGTTAAAAAACTAATTAAACCTGAACCATTGGAAGCATTGGGCTGGGGTATGGCAGTGATGCTGTTTTCATCTGTGATAAATATCATTGTTTCAAAACGGCTCTTTAAGATTGGCCGCAAAACTGAATCTATGGCGATTCAGGCAGATGCCTGCCATTTGCAGATGGATGTCTGGACTTCAGCCGGGGTGATGACTGGGTTAGGACTTATCTGGTTAAGTGAGATTCTTTGGAAAGGCATGCATTTTCATTGGATTGATCCGATAGCTGCAATTATAGTAGCTGTATTGATTATTAAGGCTGCTTATGATTTGACCCATCAATCAATTCATGATTTGCTGGATAGCAGTCTGACAGCTGATGAAATAGAACATATTTGTACCAATATCATGGCATATTGCCCCCAGATCCATGGTTTTCACCGACTCCGCACGCGAAAAGCAGGGAAGAATCGTTTTATAGAATTTCACTTGAAAGTAAAAAGGGATATGACGGTTGAAGAATCCCACCACTTGACCACTATAATTACTGAAAAAATTCAAGAACAAATACCCATCGCAAATGTCAATATACACATTGAACCGTGCAGACATGAGTATTGTAGCGATATCTGTATAAAAGGCTGCTTGCTGACCCCGGAAAAGCGGGATAAAAAGCATCTTTAAGGAAGGTACAATGATAGCACGGCTTGGTTATCTAAATTTTATCAATTGTCTTCCTGTATATTATGGGATATTGGATGGAACAGTCAGTATTGATGCACAGATAATCCCCGGATTTCCAAACCAATTAAATGCCTGGCTTACTGCCGGAGATCTGGATATAAGCCCTATTTCCTCCATTGAATATGCTCGGCACAAGGGTAAATATCTGCTTTTATCGGACATTTGCTTGAACTCTGAGGGTCCGGTCAAAAGCGTTATTCTGGTAAGCAAATTTCCCATGGAAATGCTTGAGGGCAAGTCTATTGCCCTGCCAACAACCAGTGCTACATCCCAAGTATTACTCAAGATACTTTTGTCCCATCTGAATGTTACCTATAAGGTGAAAGAACCATTTATTGCTTCCATGCTTTCTGATTCAGATGCTGCCCTTTTGATTGGTGATGATGCCTTGCGAATAAGTAAGACAGAGAATTTATTTTTGTATGATCTGGCAGAATTATGGCAAAAACAAACAGGCTTTCCAGTTGTTTTTGCTGTTTGGGCAGTCAGAAAGGATTATGCCAATCAATATCCTGAAAAAATCAGTGATATTGCTAATTCTTTAAGAAAATCATTAGATTATGGGCTGGCTAATATTGATAAGATTATCAATGAGGTATTGCCAGGGTTCCCAGAGGTAGACCTTCGGGATTATTTCAGTCTTCTGAGGTATGAATTTAATGCAAGGGCAAGGGAAGGGCTATTAGCATATTATGAACATGCCTTTAAGATGGGGTTATGTGAAAGGTGTGAGGAATTGGTATTTGCATAGTGTCTTATCAACCTTAAAATGACGGATAAGCAGGGCAAGCCGCACCCTGAATTTTTGCCGGATTTTTCCACTCCCTATTCCCGCCAGTGGGAATAGGGAGTGTAGCACATAACTACTCAGGTAAAGGAATTTACCACTAAGACACGAAAAGTTAATCTCTTTTCCTCATCTTTTCCAGTGTTTGAGAGTTCAGTTGTTCATTATATTTCTGTGCTGCTTGATAGGCATTTACCTTATTCCCCTGATAAAATCTCATCAACCCTATACTGAATATTAATCCAGAACCTATGAAATCATCTGCCTTAACCCTTTCGCTAATGAAATAAACCATGGAGGCATTAAAGGCAAAGGAGATAATTCCATCCAGTATCTTTCCGGCATATATCTGTCCTGTGCCAGGGATAAAGGTAGATAGCCGAAGGGCGTGCTTTTCCGAGAGATATGATAAATGAAGGGCTTGCTCAATACAAGTCGACAATTCTCTGGTTGTATCCAACCACTCTCCCTCTGTTACTTGATTGAATTCTATTTGTGCCAATTTCCATTTATATTCATGGAGATAGGTTATCCCTTTCCAATAATGGATCTCTGAGTCAGGGGGAAGCTCATCTAATTCAAACCTTGCTGCCTCAAGATTTTCTTCATCAACATAGGTTTGAGCCAATGCTAATCCAGTCATCTTTTTCAGGCTATCATCTGGTTGGTTATCCAACACCATTTCAAATGAATCCCGAGCCAGATTATATTTTTTACCGTGTTTGTAGCATAGCCCAATCTTATAATAGGCAAGATTAAGCGGCTGACTTTCAGGATGATGAAAGATAAATCGCTTGTATTCGGTGATGGCTTGATAAAAATTCTGGTTTTCAAAGAGATAATCGGCAAATTCAAGTTGTGGCTCTGATGAACCATACGCTTTAGAATTTAGGAAAATCAGCAATAAAATGACTATGCTCCATGCGGGCAGACACATAACGGGCAGACACATAGGTCTGCCCCTACTTCCAGTATTCAATGGTTACTCCCCTTTCCTTGTCCAATCTGTCAATCTGTTCCAGATAATTGGCACGAGATGAAGCATTGATTAATTTAGCACTGGCTGCAGCACCATAGATATTTCCACCGTAAAAGGTAATACCCAATCCAGTCAGGATACTACCAGTATTCTTATATCCTTCATGATAATAATGATATCCGAGCCATGTTGTCCCCAGAGTAAGTAACATTGAAAATGTGCCATCCCCAAATCTATGCAGGTATGCCTGTCCGGCACCGGGAAACAGCAGAGACATTATACCTGCCGTAAGTGGTGATTTGTGCGGGAGTTTAGCCCCATTTTTGGCAAATTCAGCCAACTCCTGAGAAAAGGTATACACCGATGTTTCGGACTTAATCTGATCAAAGGCAATCTCTGCCTTTCCCCAATCCATTTGCTTAAGATAACACCAGCCAAGCATATACTGGCTTTCATCTCCGAGTTTACGCGAAACTGTCAGGCGTTGAAATATCTTTATCGCCTGAGGGTAATCCCCTTTCAGGTAATTTGTCCTTCCTATTTCAAATACGATGGCATCAGTTCTGCCATGCAGTTTTTGCTTGAGTTCCTCGAAATATGTCAATGCAGTATTCCATTGTCTGCTTTTCTGGTAGCATAAGCCAATCTTGAACATTGCCCTTTGGATAGTCTCTTCATCTTGATTGAGGGTAGCACCCTCACGAGGAGGGAGAGTTTCACGCGGAGATGCAGCTATAAAGATAAACCTCTGGTATTCGCTTGCAGCACGGTAATAATCTTCTTGACCAAAGAGATAATCAGCAAAAGAGAGAACGGTTTCATTTGAGAATTCCGCATTCTGCATTTCACATTCTGCATTCTGTAGGCATATACCCGACACAAGGCATATCTCAAAGAGAATGAGGCATAATAACGATATTTTTTTCCACATATCCATACTCCAAACAGTATTTCAATCCTCGTTTTCCTGTAAGAAAGCGGCTTTCACTCAAGCAATGATTTTCTACCGGGTCATAAAATCTACCTCCCGGTCTAAAATGATATTCACCAGCTACACAATAATGGCATCGTTGTAATCGATCAGAGGTCATTAGTATACCTTCAATAATTCCATATTTTTTAATGGAAAGGAGAGTGAACTGGGAGCAAGAAGGCTCAAAGTTACAAACACCACCCTGCTGAGGGGAAATAACTCGTTGGTAAATAATGATAGCACCTGATGGTATGGATTTTAATATTGCAAAGGGAGATGGGTATTTCAGGGACTCTTTACTGACCCCTGACCCCTGACCCCTGATATCCCATGGCTGCCAGTCTGCCTGAATATTTCGGAATTCGGAGTCTGCATCAAGAGATTCTGCTGAAACGATTATTCCGTAACACATGGCAATTATAGCCATGAATAGTATCCATTTAGTTTTGTTCAATCAAATTATCCTTTTTCTTAGCGTTATGGGATTTTTCCATTTTTTTTTCATTATCCCTCGAATAGCTATATCTTCTTATATCTTGGTTCTTTTATGGCATGTACAGCTATTTTAATTGATCCATATACTGTAATTATTGTGAGTATTACTATGACAATTATGCTGATTGTTTCATAGGTGAGCATGATATATCCTCCTTGTTTTTTAGCTGATTTATTAGCTGATCTATTTTATAACCCAACACTATTAATATTGTTATAAAACTTATCACTGGAATAAGTCCACTTAGTATAAGTATTACCTTTATAGGCGAGTCTATTTGTAAAAGTAGACTACTTATTCCTCCAACTGTAAGCAGAAAGCCTGTCCAAAAGACTTTAAGTAGCTCTGTCAGGTATTTGATTCGCTCTTTGAGATATTCTGTCATTACAGCACCTTTTGCAAGTTGGATAAAATTGACCTTTTATCTTGTTAATGGAGATATACTCAAGTGGGGCATAAATTGCGTTTTTCGCTGGTCTTAATCAACGATAGCTGTGTTGTTCAGGTTCGCAATAGTACACTATTGCTCACCTTCACGCCTTGCTCTCCTTGATTAATTCTCACTTGAGAAAAATCGCAATTTATGCCCCACTTGAGTATATATTGGACGGAAAAAACTACGAAATACGCAAAAAATCGCGAAAATTA
>MNYI01000209.1 GCA_001873945.1 Candidatus Desantisbacteria bacterium CG2_30_40_21 | reverse complement strand
AGTTCCGCAAAGTTTCGAGCTGTGCAATCGGAATTAATCACACAAAGACACAAAGAACACAAAGGATAGAAAAGAAGAAAAATCTCATATATCTTTGTGATCTCTGTGGCTTTGTGTGAGAAATAAGTGAACCTTGTGAGCTTTGCATCTTTGTGAGACTCTGCAGTAAAAAGATAATATTTTACCTCATAGTTGTACACTCGGAAATCGACCCATATCCGTATGCGGCAAAAACAATGCCCCTGTATATTCATACATGTAGGAAACATCAGCACTTAGCTCTATATAGGTCATTTTTGATGCTATCTCTTCTGCTATTTTCATGGCTTTATCTGAAAGAAGACAAAATCTGGCACCAGTTAGTGAGCTATTGCCGATAAACTTGTATCTATCTCGATCAATATCCGGCAGAAGACCAATCATTATCGATTTCTCAATATTCAAATAGTTCCCAAACCCTCCAGCAATATAAATTCTTTCAATATCATTTATATCAAAACCTATTTTACCTGCTAACACAACACAAGCCGTATAGATAGCCCCCTTGGAGAAGATAAGATTTGATATATCTGACTGAGTAATAACAATATCCAATAGAGTGCCACTATCCTCTTTCCAAACAAGAACAAACTCCAAACCATTCTCTGTTTCCCTTATTCTTTTTGAGGGAATGCTTTCATTAATATTACCTGATTGATCGATTATCCGTGCCCTGAGCATTTCTGTTAAGGTATCAATCAACCCTGACCCACAAACACCTATTGGTTTAACCTCACTAATGGTATTATACCGTACTGTATAATCCATAGGGTCTATCTCTACCCTCTGGATTGCACCTTCCATTGCCCGTATTCCTGCCTTTATTCCACCGCCTTCAAATGCCGGACCAGCTGAAGAGGCACAACAGACTAACCAATCTTTATTGCCAATAACGATCTCACCGTTTGTACCAATATCAATGAGCATGGAGACTTCATCAGATTGATACATACCGCTTGCCAGCACCCCTGAGGTAATATCCGCACCAACGAATGATGCCACATGTGGTAAACAGGCTACTAACCCATGAGGGTTGATTTTTATTCCAGTCTCATCAGCATTTATTAACGGCATTCCATTAACAACAGGGATATAGGGTTCAAGTCGGATATGGCTGGGGGTAATCGAAAGCAAAAGATGGAGCATGGTTGTATTACCAGCACAGGTTACAGCAGTAATATCATTCTGCTGTATCTGATGCCCATTGATCAATGCCAGAATAAGGTCATTAATTGTTTCAATAATAAGCTGATGCAGCTTGTCTAATCCTTGCTTGTTGCGGCTGAAGATGATCCTGGTAATAACATCTGCCCCATAGTGTGCCTGTCGATTATAGCTTGCCTCTGTATCAATAATCATTCCTGTATTCAGGTCAATTAATGAAACAACCACGGTTGTTGTTCCTACATCTATTGCCAGTCCAAAATTTCTGTGTGAGGTATTCCCTGCTTCAAGGGAAAGTAATTTTCCATCCCCTATGATCGCTGTTACCTGCCAGTTATTATCCCGTAATATCTCTGGAATCAGCCTGATAGTAGAAAGTTTCGTGGAAATATCTTCTAAACCTGTTAATTTGTTAATCTCTCGATACACTCGTTCCAGATCACTGGTATGATCATCCAACGAAGGCAATGGAATCGTAAGATGAAGCTTCCTAACCAAGGGTGTATGGATAAACACCTCTTTCCCTTCACTATCACCAGCATCAAGCCTGCTTATAATTCCTTCCATGTGTTCTACCTTAGCCTCTTGGGTCAAGATTTGTTCCCTTGAAATACTCGAGGAGGTGGGGATATCTATCTCCACATCTGTTAAGCTAATTGAGCCACAGGCAAGAACAAAGCCATTATCAATCTCATCCTTAGTTAACAATCCAACTGTTTTTGTTTCTACCCTGCCTTGTTTTATCCTGACCTTACACTTACCACACACCCCCTTCCCACCACAGGGTGAGTTGATGTGAACCCCAGCCATAATAGCAGCTTCTAAAATACCTGTGCCCTGATCAACATTGATTTCCTTATTGTCAGGATAAAAAATAATCTTGTTTGCAGTCATATTTAACACCTTGCTTATTTATTTTGACACTGATAGCCATTATGGGATAATGACAAATGCGGTAGGGCAGAAAACTAAGGGGTGATTTGCCAATCTATTATACCTCCACGATAATTGGAAATATCATGGGTCTGCGTTCGGTCTTATCAAATAAGTATTTACTCAACACACTCTTAATCCCTGACTTTATTGCCGGCCAGTTGGCTGTTCCATCTTTAACCAATTCATCTATCAGATTTTTCACCCTTGTCTTGGCTTCATTTAACAATTCATCAGCCTCACGGACATAGATAAAACCACGGGAGAGAATCTCTGGACCAGCGATGAGCCTCGCACTCTGACGATCAATGGTAACGACAACAATTACCATCCCATCCTGTGCCAATTGCTGTCTATCCCGCAGCACAACTGTGCCTATATCCCCAACCCCTTTTCCATCTATCAGGATTTGACCTGCATCAACCTTTTCAGCTATCATTGCCTTTTCTTTAGTTATTGCAAGTTTCATTCCATTTTCCATGATAAAGACATTTTTTGCTGCAAGACCAAGCTTCTGGGCAAGTTTGCCATGATGAACCAAGTGCCGGTACTCACCGTGTATCGGCATAAAATACTTTGGTTTAACCATATTAAACATCCACTTAAGCTCTTCCTGACTGGCATGTCCTGAGACATGAACCTCAGAGACATTCTCGTAAACAACCTCTGCTCCCAGCTTAAAGAGATTATTGATGGTTTTAGAGATAGAGACCTCATTGCCTGGAATAGCTCGTGCAGAGATAACCACGGTATCGCCACTTGAAATCTTGACATATTTATGTGTATGCATGGACATACGGGTAAGGGCAGACATGGGTTCACCCTGACTGCCTGTAGTAACGATAACCGTGCGTTTCAGGGGTACATGTTTTAATTCATCAACAGAGATAAGGAGTTTTGGAGGAATAGTTAAATAGCCAAGCTCACTGGCCATAGTTGTTACCTTTTCCATGGACATGCCGACAATACAAACCTTTCGGTTATAAATAGCAGCGGCATCTATAACTTGTTGAATACGATTAATATTGGAGGCAAAGGTAGTCACAATTATTCTACCTGTTGCAGTTCTAAATATTTGCTTAAATATCTCTCCAATTTCTTTTTCAGAAATGGTATAGCCTTCTTTTTCTACATTGGTACTATCAGCTAATAGCAATAATGCCCCATCCTTACACATTTCTGCAATCTTATGAAAATCTGTTCCTTCTCCATTAATAGGGGTCTGGTCAATCTTGAAATCTCCAGTATGAATAATTAATCCCAGGGGTGTGTGAATACCCAAACCAACCCCATCAGGAATAGAGTGACTTACCCTGAAGAATTCTACATTAAACACACCGAGTTGAACACTTGTCCGCGGTTTGACACAATTTAATTCAACTTGAATTGCCGGTTCAAGCTCAGACAGCTTGTTTTTAATCAATCCTAATGTTAAACCAGTGCCATAAACAGGCACAGGTAGTTTTCGCAAAACATAGGGCAATGCCCCGATATGGTCCTCATGCCCATGGGTAATAAGTATTCCTCGAATATTGCCTACCCTTTTTTCTAAATACTTAAAATCAGGGATAACAAAATCCACACCCAGCATATCATCCTCAGGAAACATCATGCCGGCATCAACAACAATAATATCATCACCATACTCTATGGCCATCATATTTTTGCCTATTTCCCCCAACCCACCCAAGGGAATAATGTTGAGTTTTTTTTCCTTTTCTTTTTCTTTTCCTTTTTTCTCTTTTTGTGTCATAATCGTTACCTCCACACTTGTCTCATCAATCTCTCGCATTCCTTTTTTTTCACAGAACCAATAGCTGCCAGATTGAAGTATTTCTCATCAAGCAATAAAGAAGCCAACCGACTGATATCATTTATAGTCACCTTATCAATTCGCGACAATATCTCATCTATAAGAGAATGCTTTCCAAAATAGAATTCCTGTTCTGCCAATCGACTCATACGATAGCTGCTATCCTCCATATGAAGGACTAATATGCTTTTCATCCGATCCTTAGCCTTTTCAAGTTCCCGGGCAAGCACCCCATTCTTTCTTATTTCTCCAAATTCTTTCAGAATTATTTCCATACACTCACTGTACTTTTCAGGGCTTGTGCCTACACATACAGCAAATATTCCTGCTTCCCTGTGGGCAGTACAATAAGAATGAACATCATATGCCAGTGCCCTTTTTTCCCTTATGTTTTGAAAAAGTCTGGAACTCATCCCGCCACCCATAATAACGCTCAATAGCCGTAACACAAACCTGTCCTCATGTGTATATGGAAGTCCCATTGTCCCAAGACAAAAGTGTACCTGCTCCAGATCCTTTTCCTGAACCATAATATTGGAAGATACCTCTGGCTGATGATACCCTTTGTCGCTCGTTTCCTTAGCTTTAATTTGTCCAAATGCAGAAAGCATGTCAACTGTTTTTTCATGCGAAACATTACCAGTAGCTGAAATAATAATCCTGTCCGGGGCATAATAATCATTACAAAATGTAAAAAGTGCATCCCTGTTTAAGGAATTTACTACCCCTGGATTACCCCAGATAGGTCGACCCAAAGGGTGTTTCCCCCACATACTTTGAGTAAACAGATCATAGATTATCTCATCAGGAGAATCCTCGTACATCTTGATTTCTTCGTTTACCACCTCTTTTTCCCGCTCTATCTCGTCATCAGGAAATGTTGACTCAAAGAATATTTCTGACAGAACATTTATTGCTTGAGGTAATTTAGAATCAATCACCTTTGCATAGTAACAGGTAGACTCCCTGCTGGTTGAGGCATCTATGTGACCACCTAATTCATCTATTGCCCCAGATAGTTCTTTGACAGATTTCTTATTTGTTCCCTTAAACCTCATGTGTTCAACAAAATGAGAGATACCACTATTTTCTATGGTTTCATCCCTTGAGCCTACACCAATTAATATTCCAAAACAAGCAGAACGAAGATGTGGCATCTCTTCGGTAATTATCCTTACCCCATTATCAAGGGTTGTTTTTTGATACATGATGTTTTCCCTCCAAAAACGCAATTCCTGCCCCAATAGTAATGTTTGTCACAAAATAACTGTGTCACATCGAGGTTGTCGCTTCATCTCGTCCAGCGGCGACAGACCCTATACAGGTCATACAGGTCTTATGACCTGTATGACCTATTATTTTTCTGGGGTTATTTCCTTTCCTGTAACGCAGCCTTATGGCTGAAGTTTAATCTTCCCTGATTATCAATCTCCATCAGTTTGACTAAAAGCTCATCACCCTCTGAAACTACATCCTCTACCCTGTTTACTCTTTCTGAAGATAATTGAGAGATATGGACAAGTCCTTCCCTTCCCGGCATTACCTCAACAAAGGCACCAAAGTTCATTATGCGAAGAACCTTACCCATATATATCTTGCCTACCTCAACCTCAGCCGTAATGCAAGCTATTGCCTCCAATGCTTGATTCACTGCTTCATGATTGGGTCCGGACACAACAACCGTACCATCATCAGAGACATTGATCTTTGCCTTGGTAGTCTCAATGATTCCCTTGATTATTTTCCCGCCAGGACCAATGAGATCCCTGATTTTACTAACAGGAATAGTTAGTATATGGATTTTTGGTGCATAGGGTGAGACCTCTTCACTTGGCTTATTGATGGTTTTTTCCATAATATCCAGGATTGCTTCTCTTGCCTGTTTTGCCTGAAACAAGGCTTTTGAAACTATCTCATCGGATAATCCAAGAACCTTAATATCCACCTGAATACCGGTAATCCCTTTTTTGGTGCCTGCTACCTTAAAGTCCATGTCCCCATATTGATCTTCCATGCCGGTAATATCTGTAAACAAGGCATGTTTTTCACCATCTTCCACCAATCCAACACTTATTCCGGCAACCGGGGTAGATATTGGCACACCGGCATCCATCAGGGCAAGAGTACCCCCACAGACTGAGGCCATAGAGGTAGAACCATTTGATTCAAGAATATCTGAGACAACACGAACAGTATAAGGAAATTCCTCTGCTTTTGGCAATACTGGTGCAATGGATCGTTCAGCCAATGCCCCGTGTCCCATTTCTCTTCGACCGGTTCCCCTGAGTGGAGAGGCTTCACCAACGCTAAATGGTGGGAAGTTATAATGAAGCATAAACCTTTTTTTCGTTTTACCCTCAATATTGTCAACTATCTGCTCATCTTCTACGGTTCCAAGTGTAGCTACAGCTATTGTTTGTGTTTGCCCACGGGTGAAAATAGCAGAGCCGTGTGTTCTCGGCAGGACACCTACCTCACATGTAATCTCTCTCAAATCCAGCAATCCACGACCATCAGCCCTTTTCCCATCTAAAAGGATGGACTTTCGGACAATCTCCTTTTGAAGCTTTTCCACCACAGTCTTTATGTCTGTTGTTTTAATCTCTTCGCCAAAATGAGCTATAGCATCATTGATTATCCCTTCAATTGCCTTATTCTTTTCCTTCTTTTCAGAAATAAATACAACCAATTTGAGTCGCTCTATAGCAAAATCTCGTATTCTTGCTATTAGCTCTGGTGCTATCTCACAAGAGACAAATGTATTTTTTTGCACACCAGCTTTTTCTCTTAACTCCTCCTGCATCGTAATTATCCGTCTGGAAACCTCTGCCCCTTGCAAAAGTGCCTGAATCATTACATCTTCTGTAATCTCATTTCCTTCTGCCTCAATCATAAGAGTTTTATCCTTAGAGCAACACGCAACAACATTCATCTCGCCATTATCTCTTTCTTTAACTGAGGGATTAACAATAAGTTTGCCATCAATCATTCCCATTCTTACCGCTCCAACTGGAATGGTAAAAGGAATATCTGAGATATAAAGGGCAGCAGATGCCCCAATTATACCCATAATATCAGGTGTATTTTCATTATCAGCTGACAGAACTGTAACAATAACCTGAACATCATTTCGATAACCCTTAGGAAATAATGGTCTCAAAGGTCTGTCAATCAATCGACCAGAGAGTACTTCCTTGCCATTTGGTCTTCCTTCCCGCTTAAAAAAACCACCAGGAATCTTACCAGTAGCATACATTCTTTCTTGAAACTCTACAGATAATGGGAAAAAATCAATATTTTCACGAGGTGTTGTCGAAGCCACAACCGTTGCCAACACTACCGTATCCCCATATCTAACCCAAACAGCACCGTCTGCCTGCTTTGCCACACTTCCTGTTTCCAGAGAAAGTATCCTGCCTCCTATTTCTGCCTCTACACGAACCACTATCACTACCTCCTTAAAATAGACCCACGGTTTTTATTTAATACTACACGATTCATAGGGAAAATGAGTAGCACAGACATTCCTGTCTGTGTTCCTGTGTGTTCCTCTCTGTGTTCCTTCAGGTATGTAGAGACAAACCTGTGTATCTGCCTGATATTACCTGACACCTGATGCTTTCTCACTATAACTCCTGCAGTATTAACCGTGAACCCTTAAATCTCAGATAAAAACTTATTGCTTTACCTGTAATTTCTTGTCTTCCTTTCTATCTTGTATATAGAAGACTATCGCAAAGCCAATTCCTGACAACATGGCTATACCAAACATAAAGTAAAGTCCTTCCATTCCTTCCATAATTTATACCTCCTTATCTTTTGGTGTGAGAAAATATGCCGATGCAATAAGCACCAAAAAGGCTAAGCCAAGAAAATACCTATGGATGTAAAGAACTCACCTGCCAATATACTACCAATAACACCTGCTGTGAGTGTATATTTAGCGGCATCTGCAAATATATTCCCTATTACTTTCCTTCTATCTCGATTCATCTTTTTGCCACCTCATAATAATTGACAAAAACAGAATAACCCCTCAACTGTAACCATGCTCTGTCTTATTCTCCACCAGGGGGATAGACAACTACCCCCCCCTTGATGAATATATTTATCAACACACGAACAAGGGTTATTTCCTTAAGCCCAATCTCTTAATCAGGTTCTTGTATCTCTCCACATCTTTTTGCATCACATAAGCCAACAAACTTCTTCTTGTGCCAACGAGTTTCAATAATCCCCTTCTTGAGTGATGGTCATTTTTATGGGTCTTAAAATGCTCTGTCAGATAGTTAATTCTGGCAGTTAAAAGGGCAACTTGAACCTCTGGAGATCCAGTATCCTTTTCATGAAGCATATACTCCTTAATCAGATTTTGTTTATCTAACGCTGCTAAAGCCATCTTTGATCACCTCCTTTTATAAAATAATAGTAACTACTCAGGTAAAGTAATTCACCATGGAGAACACATAAATTGATAGGTTGATAGGTTGATGAGTTTATAGGTTAAAGGAACACAGATCCATAATTCATAACCATTTACTATCAATTCATCCACTTATCAACCCATCAACTATTCAACTTATCAACTTTTTGT
>MNYI01000005.1 GCA_001873945.1 Candidatus Desantisbacteria bacterium CG2_30_40_21 | reverse complement strand
AGTCTGTTTATAAGTAGTAGTCTTTGGGCTAATGAAGATCAAAATGAGAAAGGACAGCCACAGATAAATATTCTATCGTCACCACTTTCTTCTCATCCGCTACTGCCTCTTGTAGGGACAGGGACAAAGGTATACATTGCTTATCGTGATACAGATGGTAAGATGGCAAAGAAGCCAAGTGAACTTGTAGATCCATGGACTCACATAACAACTGGACATGTAAGACCTTTGACTGGACATGCAGGGTTTTTGATTGTCTATCCAGATGGTTTTTCTTATATGATTGATACTATTCCAGCCACCGGTGTAAGAATAACAGATTTGAATGGTTTTAATGATGGGCAGGCACAAAATCTGTGGTTTTTTGATGCTAAATTGAATCAAGAACAGACTACTGAACTTGTTGGATGGTTAGGTAAACGAGTTGGGTCAAATGAAGAAGGAAAACCCAAATATCCATGGGTGTTAAGTAAAAAAGGTCCTCATGAATACAATTGTGTAGGATTAGTTGAGGCGGGGTTGGAATACATATCAGAAAAATTTAAGGATCCAAATCTTAATCTTACCACCAATGAAATTGAAAAAGGTGGTTTTTTCCCTTATGAGCAACTAAAGGAATCATCAAAGAAATTAAAAAAAGTAGATATCACCGACATCTGGCCAAACGAGAAAAAGAATGTGCCACCCCGGCCAAAATCACCTGCCAATGACCACCCTGATGATTATGTTGGGGTATTGTCTCCATCACTTATAACACAATCTGATGCACCATTATCTAATGTGGCTGTTCTTTATAATGGTTTTCCGGATGAGGCAAGTAGTATCATCAGTGATTCTTGCTGGCTTGCACCTGGTTTCAAGTTAGAGGATGCAATGGATTATCCGGCTATTATTATTCCTTCTGGTGGATTGTTTGGTTTGGATTCTTCCGAAATATTGAAGGGAAAAATTGCGCGGTATGTGGAACAAGGTGGGATTGTTGTCTGCTTTGCCCAACAGCATGGGGATGATTTTAAGGCTTTACCTCGGCAGGATGAGGTTTCTGCCTATGGCTGGCAGGAGGATCAATCATGCTGGCAGAATGCAGCCTATATCGAGACAGACCATCCTATATTTGCCTCACAAGTAGTAGCTACTCTGAATGTAGGTGTTGATGGCTACTTCAGCCAATGGCCAAACGATGCAACTGTTCTCCTAAGACGAACCAAAAATCAGATGCCAGCTATGATTTCGTATCCCTATGGCTCTGGTACTGTCATCGCAGCTACCCTGTATTCTGATTTTGGGATATCTCATGGTCTGACATCAAATGATGAATTATTACTTATAAATGACCTTGTCAGCTTTGTTGAGAATAAGGCAAAACCTATCAGAGAATATAAGCCAAAGGATCAGGTTGAGATTGGGATTACCCTTACATATGAAGAGATTTATCGTATGTTCCAAGAAAATCCAATAGATGCTACGGCTGTAACATTTACCTTAAGAGGGGCAGATAAGGCAGTGATTACATCCTATGATTGCTCACTTCAAACACCCTTGTCTTCGAGACAAACCCAAACAGCTACATTTACAACCATATGTCCGGATAAATATGGGATATATTGGATAAATTATACCCTCAAAAATGATAATGGTGAGGTGGTTAAGCCAGAAACAAAGGCACAATGTTTCTTTGTTTCCAAACATCTCACTAACAGTACAAAACTTGATGGTTACAAGATCTGGGCAACAGCAGAGGAACAGGTATTGGCTGGTTCCAATGTGGGTTACACTATCTTTGTCCGCAATGATACGGATAAGGATTTTACTGGCAATATTGGTGTTGGGGTACATGAGGAAAATGCAAGTGGTGGTAGATGGTGGGCTTATGTGGGGACAATTACTGATGTTAGTATTTCAGCACATAGTCAGGGAAACTTTACCTTTACTCAGCAGATGCGTATCTCAGCCAGCACCTACTTTGGGCTGTTTCCTAATGGTAGTAGGTGTAATACTTATCTCTTACAAGGAGCAATAGCCTCATGTGAAAAGGGTGTATGGGTGGTTAAACCATCTGTTGAGGGGATGGAAATATCTAATAGTGAGTTTGTTCCTGGTAGTCTATTATCTGGAACAATCACGATGACTAATCAATTTTCTATAGGATATACAATAAACCTGAAAATAACAATAAAAGAATTAGGTATATCCAGTGATTTTCCCATAGAATTGCAGCAAAACTCAACCATAGCCTTTCCCATATCTATTCCTATCCCAGCAACAGCCACAGCAGGAACATGTATCTTGAACATAGGGGTAGATAATGCCACATTGGCATTAAAGACATTTCGTATCCTTGATACAAGGGCATGGATAGATAGGTATAATTATACCTCTGGAGATGATGTTAAGGTGCACATGAAAAACCTTAGCCCCATAGAAAAAAGCCTTAACTATGAAATAAGCCTATTGGACAAGGATAATATTTGTGTCAAGAACAATAAGGGTGTGATAAGTTTAAGTGGTAACGAGGAATGCTCTATATCCCTGCCACTTGAACAGGTTGTCAGCGGGGAATATGTGTTGAAGACAACCATAAACGGTTATGACTTAATGAATCAGCGAATTAAGGTATCAGGTGTTTCAGCGAGTATAATAACAATCACAGACAAAGGGTTTTATCTACCAGATCAAACCATTACCACCACAAGCAGGGTTACAAATACAGGCATGGATATAATTGATGGCAAATTAAAAATAAAGGCATACAGAAGAAATACTATACAGTTAAAGAATCAACTGGTAAAATTTAAGATTAATCCAAAGGGTGTGATTGATTGGGCATCTATTGGGGATGGAGGAAATTTGTTGAAGGCATGTAACCTTGCGATCAAATTCTCTCGTCCCTCCTGCGGAGAACAGATAAAATGGCTTGATGAGTTAAAGGTAATTGGTAGGAGGCAGATTGATAATTACTATGAGGTAACAAGTTTCTATCCCATAGATAATGGAAGTAGCACCTCTGGCAGTGGTTTGAAGATAATCAGCCATTATCTACTATATGATGATAAACCGTATGTAGATGGGTGGTATAGGGTAGAGATTGAAGGAGATATAATGCTATCTGATGTTACTATTTATCCGTTTATGGAAACCCTATCTGCTTCTATAGGGAATACAGGCATGGAATCTTCATCCAACAGTAAATGGGAAATGGCAAATGATTATAACAGAAACAACTATTTTAGTCGATTTTGGCCTGAGGAGATGGCTTGGACATGGCCTGTTCCAAATGATGTATTTAGTATTGGTAGTGATACCCGAATAGGGATGAGTTTTGTCGTTCATGACAATCCAGAGGGCGGTCCGCAATTTGCTCCACGACTTTTGTGGGGTATTGTCCTACCCAATACCCTATCACCCGGAAATGCTGAAGAGATAAGGCAGGAGATTATGCGTGGGGGTAGCTTTGATTATGGAGCAACATCTTCGGCCAATGCCATAGGGGTAAAATATTTATTAGGTGATATTAATCCGCTTTCTCCATTTGTTGATCTGAACTTTCGCTTAGAGGCTCGTGTTGAGGATGGTACGAACAATGATGATGAGACGAACACAGTTGAACCTTCTGCCAGTGATATAATAATATACGAAAAAGAGATGTCTGTTAATATGAACAGTGGCAACATAATGGATTATATGATTGATATGCCATCAGTTCAATCAGTGAGGAAATATTATATAACCTCAGAGTTAATCTCTAAATCAGGGCAATCTATTTGTAAGGATACCACAGGGTTTGAGGTTGTGGATGAGGATATAACTGTGAGTCTTCATCTTCCTAAAGACAGTTATCGACAAGGTGAAATAATACCCATAACCGTAAGTGTACGCAATAACTCCCTGGCACAAGAAAGACAATTGGTATTAAGGATTGCTAAGGGGACAGAAACCATGTTTACATCTCCAGCATTTGACCTTGAGTCAGAGACAACAGCTACATTTACAACAGAGATTATTGCTGAGAGGAGCTGTTTGTTGCGAGCAATAGTGGGTAGCTTTACCGACGCTTGTGAGGTTGTTGTTGGAGAGCCAGCAATGGATGTCAGGATAACTGCTCCAGAAGTGGTTGACGATGGGACATATAGCCTTACCGTGAGAATAGAAAATAAGGGCAAGATAGCTGTCCCTGTACAGGGCAAATGGACTATAGGCAATGCTGATGGCTGGATAGAGAATATCAATCTTGAGCCAGGGGTTGTAAGGCTATTTACACAAGAGTTCAAGATTAACCAGAATGAGGTGATACAGGTTGTGCTTGCAAATGTTGGGACATATACCCTGCCTGTGCGATATTACAAAGGTGCTGTTGTTGAGGTTACAGGTATTACTAATGAGCCAATCTTTTATCCTATGCAGGCAGGAACAGTGAGTATTCAGGTCAGGAACAAGGGGACAATGGTTGGCAAAGTTACTCTGAGGTTAAAGGTATTGGATATGGTAGATGAAGAAAGCCATATATGGCTTATGCCCGATGAAGTCGGAACATTTAGCTATAGTGTAAGGTTTGACGACGATCTGGAGGCAGGAACATATACCGGCAGGATGGAGGTATTAATTGATGACAAGGTAATTGGTGCAGGAGATGTGAGATTTGTATTAGATGGGATAAAAATTAATGTTGACACAAGGCTTGATAAATGGTATTATAATAAAGGCGATATTGCCAGATTGATGTTATTGGTTGAAAACAAGGGCGCAGGTACAATAGCCTTGCAGGCAAAGGTGCAAGAGCAGATAAAAGCGTTTGAGATCAAGGAGAGCGGTTCAGCCACATTAGTATTTGATATACCTGTGGATAATGGGTTGGAGAAGCTGCAATATGGGATCTATACCCTGAGTAATCGGGCAGTGTACCTCAATGCCTGTTATTTGCGGCAGGGTGAGGGTATGGTGATTGTGCCGGAAAAGGATGTGTATCTTGCTGGTGCTACCATGAGCCTGATGGTTATTACTCATGAGACAGGGACATTAAGCCTTTGGTGGATGGATGATGCAAAAAGTTATATGATAAATGGTACGAGTACTATGCTGCTAAAGGTGCCAGAAGAGATATTGTCCGGGAGTTATCCTTTTAGATGGGAGTTTAATGATAAGAGTGGAAGTTTGTCAATAGATGTAAAGGGGCTTGAGATTCAGGTAGTTGATGCAGAATTTTTTGAAGGATTAGTAACAGAAACAAGCAATACATGGGATATGAGATTGCGAGCCAGGGTAAATCAAGGGTGCAATGGACTGGTAAAGATATGGCTGTATTCACCAATTGAAGGCAAGTATACATTGTTGATAGAAAAAAGTGTGGGGTTTGATTGTGGAATAAATTCAATTAATATTAGCGGCAGCATGACTACCTCATATGCTGGTTCGTATAAAATAATCTATGGGATATATGTTGATGATATGCTGTGTGCATCTGGTATGGAATGGGTAGACATCATGCAAAAAGTTGTCGTCACTTCCAGGGTTTACTGGGGCTGGAATATGATCTCTATACCATTTATGCTCGATAATGCCACCCTACAGGGTGTGTTTGGTGATAATGTATCCGGGGATATATGGATGTATCAATGGGATGGACAGGCATACGAATATAAGCCTGTCATTGATGAAATTAAGCCTGGCAAGGGGTATTGGTTTGGGGTATTAGGGACAACAACCATTGATATTATCGGGAATATGGTTGATGAGTCAAAGGAATATAGTCTGACACTTAATAAGGGCTGGAATATGATCGGTTGCCCATTCAGGTTTACCCCTGATTGGTCAAAGGCAATGATTGAGTATCAGGGGGGAAGAAAGAGCCTTATGGATGCAGAAAACCAAGGCTGGATAAAGAACAGGCTATTTGGGTTTAATCCACTTGAGTGGGAATATTATCTGGCAGAAGGAGTAAAACCCATGGAGGGGTATTGGTTCCCGGCAATGGTTGATTGCAAGCTGATTATTTCACCAATACCTGTGGGAATAGCTGGGGCACCAAAACAGCTTGAAGCACCTGTGCTGGCTGATTGGCAAGTAAATATTAATGCTTCATGCGGAAGGTATCATGACAGGGTAGTGATTGGTGCGAGTAAGGAAGCAAGGGAGGGGATGGATGCCGTAGATGAGATTGAGCCGCCATTTATAACTGGTTTATCCATCTCCTGTTATCACCCTGAGGAACTATTTGGCGAGTTTCAGCGAGATGTGAAGGGATTGAGCGATAAATTGGTGTGGGATGTTCGGGTAAAAAGCAATTTATTAGATGAGGTGGTTATTGATTGGAATGATTTGCCTTCAGGCTATAGGTTTACCATGATAGATGTGGAAACAGATAAACAAATGGATATGAGCACAAACAGGGATTATCACTATCAGACCATGCTCAGCAAATCAGACATGGCACCACCTGATTTGGATAAGATAAATGGTGTACACAGTTTCAAGATAATAGCCACAAAAGAGGGTGCAAAGGCTGCCGGTATCCGGGTATATCCTAACCCAACAAGCAGTAAGGTTACCTTTGATGGGGTCAGCCCAAACGCAGAGATTAAAATATTTACTATCTCTGGTGAACTGGTACGGATTATTCAAGGTAGTCGAATATGGCAGCTTGATAATGAAACAGGTAAACAAGTGGCAAATGGGGTGTATCTCTGGTTGGTAGTTGATGGTGAAAGAAAACAGACTGGTAAGATAGGGGTAATAAAATAGCATGAAAATCATTATCATTTTGTTGACACTTATCAGCTCCATGGCTTATGGAGAGACAGGGTTGTCAGTAGAGCCGGGCAGTTTGTTTATTCAACATGTAACCTTAGGCAGAGCATATAACCTCTACCATGACCTGGTTTTGTAGAATGGTATAGCATTGACCATATCTATGACATCATGCCCGGTGGTATGCTTTCAGGATTTGGGTACAGGATAATACAGCCATCAGCCCATGGGAATCTTACTTTTTATGCCAGTGGTTCTACTATTAATACTGGATTGCCAACCCCGGGACAATCACAGGGACAAACCACACCGATTCCTGAGCCGGCGACCATAGTTTTGCTTGGTATGGGATTATTTACCATGGCATATCATTATCTGCAAGCATGGAAGGGAAGAAGAATACAAGTGGGTGTGTAATGACTGATTTCGCAAGGCTAAAAAACTTACGAAGTTAAAGGAATAGAAAGTACATGCCCCTTAGGAGTCAAGAGTCACTCAAGACGCTTGGCTGGCAAGGTGTGAGGAGCGAGCATACTACTGTTCGTAATCGATGAACAACGAAGATAGCCAGGATGGATCGGTGACACAACTGTACAAGTTATTTATAAATTAAAGGAGGATTTTATGGCAAAGTATTTGATTACAGGAGGAGCCGGATTTATTGGTTCCAATATTGCAGCAAGGTTGATTAAGGATAAACAACAGGTCAGGATTATAGACAATTTTTCCACAGGCAAAAGGGAAAACATTGTTGAATTCTTGAATGATATTGAGGTTGTAGAGGCTGATATATTTAATCTTGATACTGTGCGGGAGGCTGTTAAAGGGGTAGATTTCGTTTTTCATGAGGCTGCGTTGCCTTCTGTTGCTAGATCAGTAGCTGATCCGATAAGGGCAAATGAGGTAAATATCGCTGGCACATTGAATATTCTGGTTGCCTCAAGGGATGCAGGGGTAAAGAGGGTAGTTTATGCTTCATCATCTTCAGCCTATGGAGATACGCCAACCCTTCCCAAGAAAGAGGACATGAAAACCTCTCCACTTTCACCCTATGCTATTACTAAATTAACTGGTGAGGAGTATTGCAAGGTTTTTTATTCCCTGTATGGGCTGGAAACCATAGCCTTGAGATATTTTAATGTCTTTGGTCCCAATCAAGATCCAACTTCCCATTATTCTGCGGTAATACCAAAGTTTATTACCTTAATGCTTACAGGAAAACAGCCAACAATATATGGGGATGGGGAGCAGTCAAGGGATTTTTCCTATATAGATAATGTTGTTAATGCCAATCTCAATGCTACCATAGCAACTAAGGGAATAGGAGAGGCATTTAATATTGCCTGTGGGGAGAGAATAACCTTGAATGAACTCTGTGAAAAGCTGAATAAAATATTGAGCACAGATTTTTCACCAATATATGGAGATGGTCGATTAGGGGATGTGAGGCATTCCTTAGCTGATATATCCAAGGCACAGGATTGTCTGGGATATGTTCCATCGATTAATGTAGATAAGGGGTTAGAGATGACTGTGGAGTGGTATAGGGAGAGGTTGTTGTTATAAGGAAATGCGGAAGTGAAAATGCGGAATACAGAAAAGTAAAAGAGGATTATGTATTGTCTGTAATTTCGTTAGTAGCCGTCAATAAATAAACCTTACAATTTTCTCCCCCTAACCACCGCCAGATGGGGACATCTGATGCAAACGAGAAGTAACAGCTTGTAAAGTTTATTTGTTGACGGCTACTTATACTCAAGTGAGGCATAAATTGCGTTTTTCGCTGGTCTTAATCAACGATAGCTGCGTTGTTCAGGTGAGCAATAGTACACTATTGCTCACCTTGCGCGCCTTGCTCTCCTTGATTAATCCTCACCGAAAAATCGTAATTTATGCCCCACTTGAGTATATATGAGGTAACCAAAAAA
>MNYI01000064.1 GCA_001873945.1 Candidatus Desantisbacteria bacterium CG2_30_40_21 | reverse complement strand
TTTACCACGGAGAACACATAAGTTGATAGGTTGATAGGTTGATGAGTTTATAGGTTAAAGGAACACAGATTCATAATTCATAAACATTTCCTATCAATTCATCCACTTATCAACCCATCAACTATTCAACTTATCAACTTTTTGTGTCTTCGTGCCTTTGTGGTGAGTAGTTACGAATTATCAAAAACGAGCGATGTCCCCGGTTTTCCCCACCAGAAACCACAATCTGAGAAGATGCAGCTCATCATAGCTCACCTGTCCGTCTAAGGCATCAAAAACCGGCTTCAATCGCTCAGTACCCATTCTGTCAAATGCGTTAAAGGCTGCCTCCCTTTGCTCAGGGGAAATGGTTAAAAGGGTAAGAAATTCATCACTATAGCGGAGTGAAGAGCCCTCTTCTGTTATATATTTATACAAATGACTAATAATAGTATTTGGTTTAACGGAAAACTCGGCTGTAAGTTCTTCAATGGATTTCCCGGAATTAAACCCTTCGCCAACAAGAATATGCCTGTGTTTTCCAATTTTCTCAGAGGAAACAAATGAAACAGCCTTTATTAGCTTAAACTTCTCTTCAATATGATGTGTCTGGCAATATTGACAGAGTAATTCAAGGAAAATATTGCCATATTTTTCAAATTTTATGGCTCCAACCCCATGCAATTGAAACAAAGCCTCCCCTGATTGTGGGAAAAATGTTGCCATTTCAATTAGCGTTTTATCAGGAAAAATGACATAGGGTGGAACGCTGGTTTTGTCAGCCAACTCCTTGCGTTTTTGTCGCAATTGCTCAAACAATACCTTATCATAGTCGTACTCTTCCTTCTTGCCCCGAGTATAAGTATCTTTTTGTTCCTCTAACATTCCAAAAACATGGTTCTTTCCTTGCAGCACCTCCCATGCCTGTGGGGTAAGCCGCAGGCCACCAAACTCCATATCCTGCCTCAATAACCCTTTTTGAAGGAATTGCCGTGATAAATAAAACCACTGTTGTTTTGAATATTCCATGCCAATAGCATAGGTGGATAATTTATCATGGTTGAAGTTGATGATTTTCTGGGATTTTGACCCCCGCAGAACATCAATGATATGACTTGTTCCAAACAATTCACCTGTGCGTTTTACGCATGATAAAAATTTTTGAGTTGGAATAGTAATATCAACAAGTTCGTGCTCTGGTGATGAACAATTATCACACATCTCACAAGAGGGCAATGAATATTGCTCACCAAAGTATCTCAGCAAGGGAATACGGCGACATTCATTGGTTTCCGCAAATCCAACCAAGGCATTGAGATGAATATTGGCAATGCGTTGCTCTTTTTCATCCTTCTGGTTAATGAAATATTTTATTTTAATAATATCCCCATAGCTGAATAACAAAAGACAATCTGCCCTCAAACCGTCTCTTCCTGCCCGTCCAATCTGCTGATAATAACCTTCAATATTTTTGGGCAGATTATAATGCAGGACAAAACGAACATTGGGCTTATTTATTCCCATCCCAAAGGCAATGGTTGCCACCATAATCTGAATGTCATCTCTGATAAAAAGCTCTTGATTCTGATGCCTTTCTTCATCAGATAACCCAGCATGATATGGCTTCACGGAAAAGCCTGCATTTTTTAACACTCCAGCCAGTCCATCCACCTCTTTACGGGTTAAACAGTAGATAATCCCTGACTGATTTGGAAATTTTTCAAGAAATTCAATCGTTTGCTTAACAGGATTGATTTTTTGAACAATCTGGAGAAAGAGATTTTCCCTGTTAAAGCTGGCAATAAACTCATTGGATGTTTCAAAATGCAGGCAATCCTTTATGTCCTGTTGTATTCTCGGCGTTGCTGTAGCTGTTAATGCCACACAAACGGCTTTGGGAAATTGTAGCCGAACCCCAACAATTTTCCTGTATTCAGGACGAAAATCATGTCCCCATTCTGAGATGCAATGTGCCTCATCAATGGCTATGCAATCCACCTTTCTGTTCGATAATATCTCTAATGTTTTTGGCATCAATAAGGTTTCAGGGGCAAGATACACCAGCCTTGCCTCATTTTTCATAATACAGGCTATATTATTCTGATACTCTGAATATGATATGATGCTATTTAAGGCAACAGCCTTAATGCCAAGCTCTCTCAGTTGTCCAATTTGATCGCTCATCAATGAAATCAACGGAGAAACAACAACGGTTAATCCCTCAAATAGCAATGCAGGGATCTGATAGCACAGAGATTTCCCACCACCAGTGGGCATGATAATCAGTGTATCCCTTCGTTTAAGGATATTCTCAATAATTTCCCGCTGAAGTGGTCGAAATTCTTCGTATCCAAAAATATTTTTAAGATGAATTTTTGCTTGATTAATCATTTTTTTATAGGACAATAGTTTATTGTTGTGTGTATACTCAAGTGGGACATAAAATATTAGACAATTTATGCTTCTATTTGAAATACTTCCTTAACTCCTCTTCTTCCTTGCCTTGTTCCACGAGATAAAATTCCACATTATCATTAATTTGTCCAAATCCCATCCGTTCATAATGACAAATAGCTTTTTGCTTTTTCTGCTCAGTCATGATATTCAAGACTTTCTGTTTGTAAATAGTGTCAGGATTTCCGATTAACTGCTCACCCTTGCTTTCAAGAATATAAACAAGTTCTAACTCATTGTTATTGTTTTTTCTGGCAGCAATAAAATCTGGACATAACCTGTACTTTTGCCATCCTTGAATAGAGTACCAACCCCTTGAAACTTTATTACGAAACCACCAGAGAATTTTTTCCTGTTTATCAAGAATATCACCAACTTTTCGTTCAAGACTATTCATTGAAAAAAGTTCAACATCTTCAAACAGATAATACTTGTACGGGTTAGGCATCCGTCCGACTACAATATTTTCTTCACTGGGAATCCTGAATCCGAGTTCTTTAATATCTGATACCGCAAGGACTATTTTATTAGAATTGAGATAGCCTATAAAAAGGCTTTCTTCTCCCTTTAGCTTTACTTCTAAAAGCAAATTATATAGAAATGCCGATATATAGCCAAAATTCTCTTCAACCTTTTCATTACCGATAGTTTTAATAAGTATTTCAGTGTGAGATGAGGCTATTTTTCGGGCATAAAATGGATTTTCCATCAATTCAGCATATCGCCGGGTTAAATAATCAATGTTGATTTCTTTCATTTGGTTAATTTCTGAATGTTCGTACTTTGTAGAAACCTTGCTTTCTACATCCAAAGTTACAATAATTGATCGCCGTTCTTTTGTTTCATCACTGAAAGAGTCTTCTAACCGTTTTATGACCTCATTGGTAATGGTGAATGACGAGTAATCGATAAATGGTTTAATGTCAAGTTCATAAGAAAAACACCGTTTTTTGTTACCCTTGCCTATCATCACCCAGATAGGAAGATAAAATACATTATCATATTCTCTGAACTCCTTGCGAATTTTCACTGTTTTTGTTTTGTTAATCATTTCATTATCACTAACTTTAATTTTGGGAACAAGATCTTCCAGTCCCTCTCTTTTGAATCCGGCATCTACTTTCTCAAGAATTGACCGGGTATCACCTTTGGAATAATAAACGAAACTTTCATCAAGTTCAGGTACACCCGTTTTTCTGGCAAAGGGTTGGCGAAGGATTCGACCAACAAGTTGAGTAAGCCCGTTATCTGAATTAACATTTGGAATAATACCAAGAATATAAGCAAATGAACAATCCCAACCCTCTCGCAAGGCATATTTAGTGATGATATATCTGATATTACAATCCAAAGCAAAAAGGTTTACATCTTCAATGTCATTCTGAGAGCTGGTCTTAAGAGCTATTTCATCCGAGTTTATTCCAAGTTTGCCAAGAAACTCCTTGACATCCAAGCTGTGGACAGTATCTTTACCTCGTTGATCATTTCCTGTTGACTCAACTTGAATCAACGCTATAGGACGAATGTAAAGCCCTGAGCTTTGTCTGTACTCAATAGCCTTTTTTTCAAGCTTGTCCCTGTGCTCTTTGATTTCTTGCAGCATTGTTTTCCAGTCGTCTTCTTTGCGACCAGAAGGTGGGATAATGTGCATATCTAATTTGACCATATCCTCATTTTTTAGTTCAAGCCCGGTAATGGTAACAAGAATATTCATTTCCGTTTTTGGTGTGGCAGTAAGTCCCAAAACCATTTCAGGATTGAGTCCATCAATGGTTTTTCGTGCCATATCAGAAAAAACTTTATGAATTTCGTCAATGATGATAAATGGTTTAGAAAGACGAATAGCATTTCCAAGACTTGTTTTTACAATATGTCCAAACACTGCTGGTAGATCATCAAGGTTTGGGCAATTTTTTTTCAGTTCTGCGTGAAGGTCATAGCGGTTATCCTGTGGAAAAAAACTCTCAAATCCACCTGAATCCTGAAATACCTTGAGGGCTTCTTTTCCGTTTTGACGGCTGATGGATTGAATCATTACAAACAAGATAACCAGATTTTCCTCAATATCATGTATGGTAAGCCGTTGCCCTTTTTCCAGAATCAGGGTTTTGTTTCCACTTGCCTGATCAAGGAGTTGCCTCAAGGGGTTTGCCTTGTCACGGAGTTTCTGTACAGTTTGGGAATATATCGTTTCACTGGGAACAATCCACACAACAAGCCCACATCGTTTACGGGCAAAGATGTTTTGATATTCGCGGATAGCTTCCACCGCAAGAAGTGTCTTACCGCCACCAGTTGGTACTTTCATAATGATACGGGGATAGTATTCACCAAGTCCGTTAGTGCAGCGGTCTTTGTATTCCTTGACCACTGTCTGAAATGTCGTTTGTACCCAATTCAGGACATGCCGCATCTCGATAGGCAATGCCTTTTTGGCGGTATCGAAAGCATCCTTGGTTTCTCTTGCTTTGCCGTAAAATGATTTGAGTTCGGATACAACCTTGACCTGATAATCTTTTAGAAACACGCTACACCCCCAATCGATGAAAGAGATTGTATGGTATACCTACGAAATCAATGTTTTTCTCTTTCATGTAGTCTTCTTCAAGAAAACAAGCCGGGGTGTAAACGATGATTTTTTTCTTCGGGTGCTTGGCAGTGATATTTTCAGCAAGGCTTAAATTAAGTGCCATGCGAGTTAGCTCATCAAAATTCTGTTTATAAACAAGATAGATGACGAAATTGCTATGTTCACCCACAAAGCAGGATTCTTCGTTAATGGCAGATTTGTTTTTGGGACTTTCTCCTGTGCAGAGGTAGTACACATATTCAGCAAATTGATTGAATGTTGGCAGGTTGCCGGAAAGCAGGGTCTCGGCGTCAATAGGAATACCAACCTTGAAATATTGAAAGCCGGAATCGTAACCATATTTTTCAATGGCTCGTTTTACTCGTTCGCGGGTAATGTCTTTGCAGATATTTTTATCAGGCTCGGTCGCTGTTGATTCGGACATTTGAATGAGAATACATTTGCGGTTGCCGCCGTCTTCTTTGTTTAAGTCCATAACGGCGTGGGCGGTGGTGCCGGAACCGGAGAAGGAGTCGAGAACTATCGAATCTTTTTTATTGCCTTCAATAAATTGTATAACTCTTTTTACCAAATCAATGGATTTTGGATTATCGAATACCTTTTTGCCGAAGATAGCTTTAACTTGACTACTTCCACTAGGTTTTAAATCATTCCAGTGTGTACTTGCTAATTTACTTTCAGATGGGGCTATATAATGTTCCGGTTTCCCATTTAAAGAAAGTCGTAAAAGATCAATGTCATCTCCATTTTCTGATATATACTTTTTATACCAATTATCTATTTCTTCCTGTGTTATCGTTTTTGGTTTTTTATTTAACTCATCAAGCAATTGGTTGTAATTATCAATAGCTACTAAACTCCGTCCCTTTCCCCATCTCCATTGTCCTGTCTCTGGAGTTATACCAAATACTTCATACCTCATTGAAGGGCGATCAGTCCCTCGCCAATGATTATTCCAACTACCATCTTTCCCGTTTTCTAATTCAATTTCAAATTTCGTAAACTTGAAGTCTTCATCTTTGGTATAAATTGCAACATATTCACAGCCATAATTTAACCGATCAACTGTTTCAAATTGTGCCTGAACACTTTTAATACCACGACGAATAATAGCTATATTTCTAAAGTTTTTCTCACCAAAGATTTCATCCATTATTTGTAATAAGTCTTTCAACTCATTATCATCAATGCTAATAAAAATCGCCCCATCCTCCGCCAGCAATTCCCTCAGCAGTTTCAATCTTGGCACCATCATACAGAGCCATTTATCATGCCGTGTCAAATCATCCTTTCCCACTTCCCTGCCCAACCATTCCTTGAACATAGGATTGTTGACATTGTCGTTATAAACCCAGCCTTCATTTCCCGTATTATACGGCGGATAAATATAAATACATTTTACTCTTCCTGCGTATTGCGGAAGCAAGGATTTCAGAGCAAGGAGATTGTCTCCCTCGATGATAAGATTGCCATTCGCCTTTTCCGGTTGGAAATGTAGATGTTCCACCTCGTTCAGTGTATGATAAGGTATGGAAAGATGATGATTCCAGATGATATTCTTGCCTTTGAATTGTAATGTTGGCATTGATAACTCCTAATATTAGAGATTTTTTAATTCACTCAGCTTTTTCTATGTTTGCTATCTGTTTTTGTCCCCGCAGGCACCGAAACATCTGTCATTTAACGAATTGGAAAATCCGTCCTCCACCCGCAAACCCTGCTATCCAAGCTAAACACCTGCCCAGAGATACCAGTCATCTGGCTAAGATTGACGATAAAAGAAGCGGTCTCATCCAAACTTGAGAGCTTGTGCAAAACACTCATCTTTTTTGCCTGTTCTTTTGCTTTGACCGCAGATGCACCCATATCAGTCAAAAGGTAGCCGGGCAGAACAGCATTTACCCTGACATTATATTCTCCAAGTTCTTTAGCAGCAGACATTGTTAGCCCCAATATGCCTGCCTTTGATGCTGCATAGGCTGACTGACCTTTTTGTCCTCGTATTCCGGAAATTGATGAAATATTGATGATATGCCCATCGCATTGTTTGGACATTACCTCGGCTACAGCCTGTATACATATGAAGGTACCAGACAGGTTGGTAGTTATTATCTCTTGCCATGAATTATCTGAGGTTTTAATTAGCAGGTTATCATTGACCATGCCAGCGTTATTTATCAGCACATCTATTCTGCCCCATGATGATAACACCATATCTATCATGGCATTTACTTCGCATGGCTTTGACACATCAGCCTTGATTGCCTTTACTTCCCTGCCATTTTCCATTAATCTTTGAGCTATTTCTTCTGCTTTTGTCTTATTTTTATTGTAATTAACTACCACAGAAAACTGAGCATCACTAAAGTATTGGACAAGCCTTGCCCCCAGTCCCCTTGATGCCCCGGTAATAATTACTACCTTACTCATCTACGGTTAATTCAAGGTCTTTTATAATCTGCAAATTCTCCTCTGGTGCCCTTCCAGTGGTAGTTAGATAATTACCAATCATTATGCCGCTGGCTCCAGCATAATAAATCCAGCTTTGAATATCCCTCAAAACTATCTCCCGTCCCCCGCCTATCCGTATCTCTTGTTTTGGATGAATAAGCCGAAAGATAGCGATTATTCTCAAGGCTTCAAGTGGCGAGAGAAGTTTATTTTCACCCAGAGGGGTACCTTGAATAGGGTTCAGAAAATTCAATGGGATAGAGGTAACACCCAGTTCCCTTAAGGTCATGGCCAATTGCACCCTGTCATCCCATGTTTCTCCAAGCCCAAATATCCCGCCTGAACAGACCTCAAACCCTGCATCCTTAGCAATCTTTATTGTGCTTATTCGTTCTGCATAGCTATGGGTAGTACAAATATTGGGGAAGAATTTTTCTGAGGTTTCAAGGTTGTGATGGTAACGATTTAGACCTGCTTCCTTAAGCCTCTCTGCATAATCTATGGTTAATTTGCCCAAAGATGCACAGGGAAGGACAGTACTCACCCGATTTAATCGCTTAATGGCTCTACAAATCTTATCGATTTCTTCATCCAAAAGCCTTTGTCCACTGGTTACTATCCCAAATCTTTTAGCCTTAACCTTACCAGCATAATGTCCAGTCTCTAATATCCTTTCCTCTTCAACAAGGGGATAGCTTTGAACAACCGTTGAATAATGAGAGGATTGGGCACAGAATTTACAATCTTCCGGACACTTACCACTCTTGGCATTGATTATTGCACATGTGTCTATTTTATCCTTTTTGAACTTGGTTCGCACAGCATTTGCCCAAAAAAGAAGCTCATAGAGTGGTGCCTTGATCAGAGAGATAGCTTCCTTATCAGTAATATCCTTTCCATTTAGAGCAGCTTGTCCTATATTGGTCATCTTTTCATTCAGCATAATTATTCTCTCCTCCTTGTAAATAGCGGATAAGCACCCAACCATAAATATTTACGATCTGTGCAAGCGAGTTTTTTAACACAAAGAACGCAAAGATTACGCAAAGCTCACAAGGCTCGCTTATTTCTTCTCGCAAAGCCACAGAGATCACAAAGACATATGAGATTTTTCTTCTTTTCTGTCCTTTGTGTGCTTTGTGTCTCTGCGAGAAGAAATTCCGGTTGCACAGGTCGAATATTTATAATAAATGTAGCGGAGGGCTTTAGACCTCCAAGCAGAAGGCTTGTCCTTAGTCCATAAACGAGGTTACACCCATACTGTTT
>MNYI01000165.1 GCA_001873945.1 Candidatus Desantisbacteria bacterium CG2_30_40_21 | reverse complement strand
AGAATCCAGCAATTTTCATTATGACATTTTTACCGCATAAACACATAACAACTCACCACAGAGACACGGAGACACAGAGAAAAATCGAAGGACAAATCTCTTATTTGAATGTGGCTGAACGCAGATTTTTGGAAATTTGAAGCATTATTCTGTGAATTTATAAAAATTTGCATTCCGTCAGCTTGTTTTTTTAAGTTATTCTCCGTGCCTCCGTGTCTCTGTGGTGAATCTGAAAATCCAAAATGAGAATTGCTGCTCGCATGGTTTATCCAACAGATTCAGGTTACATATTTTTTTATTTGACAACACATTTATTTTTTCTTGCAAAAATTCACCGATTATGTTATAATAAACTTATTATACTTGCATTGAATGTACACAAATATAATGTCAAACAATACAAATTGCAAGAAATAGCTCCAGAATGACAATAAAGCATGGGCACGGTTCAAATCCAGATAACAAATTGGGCAAGTGCGTTTGTAGAGATGCAAGTCTACTCGTGTCTCTACTTTAAGGAAAATCAATATGGACATCTACAATCTTTTATATGCCCTGCCTTCTCTTGTGGCAGCAATAGCCAATCTTTTTCTGGCAATATTTGTCTATCAAAGGAATAAAAAGGCACGGGTTAATCAAGTATTTGCCTTTCTTAGTCTTTGTCTGGCAAGCTGGAACCTTGGCACCCTTGTCTTGTATCTTCCCCTTTCAGAACACACTATTGAATTCTGGAGCAGGGTTTTCAGAACAGGGCTTATTTTTATACCACCATTGGTCCTACATTTTTGTTTTATCTTAAGTGATAATCAAGAGAGAGAAAAAAATCATCAAGGGCTTCTATCAGCCTATATCCTTGCCCTTTGTTTTTCTTTTTTTAATTGGACACCATACTTTATTACCGGGCTTAGACAAAACACCTGGGGATATTCACCCATAGCAGGTTGGGGTAACTATCTATTTATAATCAATTTTCTTATTTTTGTAAGCTGGGGCTTATTCGTACTGCATAGAAAATATCAAACCACAACATCCCCATTATTGGCAAATCGGATCAGATACCTTTTTGCTGGGGCAATCATAGCTATAATCTTAGGCTCTATTAATTTTTTAACTGTATTGGGCATAAGTATTTATCCAATCGGAAACTTGGCTAATGTCTTTTATACAGGCATAATTGCTTATGCCATTGGCAAGTATCATCTCCTGGATATAGAGGTAGTTATTGGAAAAGGTATTGTCTATGCTACTCTAACCATTTTTATTACTGGTACTTATGGAATAATTGTCGGACTTACTCAATATCTATTTTCAAATACCTTTGCCTTTACCTCACTTCTGGGAAACATTACGGCTGCTGGGATCATTGCCATAAGCTTTTATCCCTTAAAGGGACTGGCAGACAAATTAACAGACAGGCTCTTTTTTAAGAAGGATTATGAGTCAGCACGGGTAATTAAGGATTTCAGTATTGCCTTAAATTCTACTATTGGGCTGGATAATATCCTGAGGATAATCCTTATCTCTATTCTGAATAACCTATCTATTGAGCATGGGTTGATAATGCTTCGGGATAAGGATGATGTGTTCAGGGTCAGGATTTCAAGGGGGATAAATAAGGATGAATTAGAACAGATCAGCTTTGTTTCCGAGGATTATCTGATAAAGCAATTATTATCTTCGTCAAGGGGATATCTCAAGGAAGAGCAAAATTCAGCCATTCAAGATGCACGGATAGATAGAGAAACAATTTATGTAAGCAACAAAAAATTGGAAGAATTAAAGGCTAATGTAGCCATCCCTCTTCTTCGTAAGGATGAGCTTATAGGTATTATTGCCCTGGGTGAGAAACTTTCCGGTGATGTATTTACCTATCAGGATATAGAGATTCTGATGACTATAGCTATTGAGGCAGATATTGCTATTGAAAATGCTTTGCTTTATGAAGAGATACTAAATATACAGCATGATATCCATCAAGTAGATAAGCTAACTACACTTGGCACAATGGCGTCTGAGGTAGTGCATGAGATAAAGAATCCCTTGACATCAATAAGTGCCTTTGTTCAATTAATTTCGTATGACTTTGAAAACAAGGAATACAGAGAAAAATTTTCCAAAATCGTGCCAAAAGAGATTGATCGATTAATGAATATCCTGCAAAGATTTTCCCAGTCAGTCAAGTCGCCTGAACCTGTTTTTTCTGAGGTAGATATACAGGAGATTATCGAAGATGTTTTTATGTTAAAGGGTGGAGATTTCTCCAGAATTGGAGTTAATATAGATAGGCTATATCAGCCTAATATTCCTAAAATTCAAGGCGATGAAGGGCAATTAAAACAGATTATCATGAATCTTGTTATTAATAGCCTTGAAGCCATGCCCCAGGGTGGAAACCTTAGTGTGTCTCTTCAGGCAGATGATAAATGGCTAACGATAAGCTTTAAGGATACTGGATACGGTATCCCAGAGGAAAAATTACAGGATATTTTCAAGCCATTTTTCACCACAAAGGAGAGTGGAACAGGGTTGGGATTGGCTATTAGTGCCAGAATTATAAGGACACACTGTGGAGAAATAAAGGTTGAACGAGCAGAGACACAAGGAACAATCTTTACTATCAAATTACCGTTAGGAGTCAAGAAAAAATAATGGAGGTAACACAATGACACAAAATCAAGCGAGCATTCTGATTATTGATGATGAAGAGAGTATTGTTGAGGGATTTCGTCTATTTTTGGCAAGGGAGTATGTCGTTCTGGTAGCTGCAAATGGTGAGGATGGACTCAAGCAGGTTAATGAAAAGAGACCAGTCGTGGTTCTTCTTGATGTAATGTTGCCGGATATTAACGGGATAGATGTCTTGCGCAAGATAAAAAACATAGATGAAAACATAGAGGTTATCATGTTCACTGGGGTAAATGACATGCGTACAGCTGTAGATGCCCTTCAGTTCGGAGCATTTGATTATTGCCTTAAGCCTTTTAACATCAATGAGTTAGCCATTGTAATTAAAAAAGCCATTGAAAGTCAGGGGATGAAAAAGGAGATCAGGTATCGCCGATTGATTGAAAATGAACAATCTGCCCATATCAGTAGCCTTATTGGTGAATCGATTAAAATGCGACAGATTTATGAGATTATGGACATAATGTCCAAGAGTGATACTACTGTCCTGATTACTGGAGAAACTGGTACTGGTAAGGGGCTTGTTGCTAGAGCTATCCATTTTAATGGCACAAGATCCAACAAACCATTTGTTGTAGTTAATTGTAACTCTATCCCAGAGTCTCTGGTGGAAAGCGAATTATTTGGGTATGAAAAGGATGCCTTTCCCGAGGCAACCACCCAAAGAATAGGTAAGTTTGAATTAGCTCATCAAGGAACAATATTTTTAGATGAGATAAGCAGTTTGAATCTAACCGTACAGGCAAGGATATTAAAGATACTTCAGGAAAAGGAGATAACAAAAATAGGGGGAACTCTCCCTGTTAAGATTGATATCAGGGTTATCTCTGCTACCACAACAGATCTTCGGGAAGCAGTAAAAAAGGGGCAATTCAGGGAAGAACTCTATTATCGACTTAATGTGGTGCCTATCCGTATGCCTTCACTAAGGGAAAGAAAAGAGGATATTCCTTGCCTTGCTAATTATTTTCTTAATCTTTATAAGCAGAAGTTTAATAAGGATATTAAGGGTATTTCTGAACATGCTATGAAGATACTGGAAGATTATTACTGGTCTGGCAATGTTGGCGAATTACAAAATATCATTGAAAGAGTGGTAATATTAGCCAAGGACGGGGAATCAATTACCCATCAAAACCTGCCCATTGACCTTCTTATCCTTAAGGGTAAGATAGAATCAGAGGGGCTAACCTTGAGAGAGGCAAGGCATCAGTTTGAAAAACAATTCATTGTTCATGTCTTAGAGCGGGTTAAGTGGAATCAGATAAAAGCATCTAAACTATTGGATATTCATCGTAATACCCTGCTTCTGAAGATTCAACAACTTGAGATTAATCTCAAACAACCAGTTGATGAACAATTGGAGGAAGAGGAGGAGTGAGAAGTGTAGCACAGACATTATTGTCTTGTGATTTTTCATTTGTCCCTCAGATGATTCTGAAGCACAGACAGGAATGTCTGTGCTACGATTTGATATGACAATAGGTCCTATAAGTCCTATATCTTCACGGTGGGGGCATCATACAAGCCTTTCAACACCTCTGTCGTCAACACCTCAGAGGCATTTCCCATTTTGTACAGGGATGATTGTTTCAGACAAATCACCCTTTGCAGGGATTGACTGAAAAGATTTATTTCATGAGATACATGGATTATAGTCATCCCATTTGCATGGAGTTCGTCGATAATATCCATAATCTTACCCTGTGCCAGCAAGTCAATACCTGTTGTCGGTTCATCAAGGAAGAGTATTTCTGACTCTTGAGCCAACACCCGGGCAATCATAACCCTTTGCTGTTGTCCAGATGAGAGATGTCCAAATGGGGTGTTTTGGTATTCAGACATACCAACCTTTTCTAAACACTGAGCAACTATTGTATTATCTTTCCGTGATGGGGACTTGAAAAAACCAATTCTGGTACATCTGCCAAACATAACAACATCCATTACATTTATGGGGAAATTAGTGTCTGTCTGTTGAATCTGGGAAAGGTAACCAATCCTTTTACGGTGTTTTGTATAAAAACGAGACAGCTTTTCGCCAAACACCATAATATCACCCTTAGAAGGCTTTATCAATCCAAGTATCAGCTTAAGCATGGTTGTCTTGCCCGAACCATTTGGACCAATAATACCAACAAATTCTCCTGTGGATATGGAAAAGGAGATATCCTTTAACGCTACTTTTTTACTATATTTTGCAGTTACATTTGTGAGTCTGATTATGGTAGACATTTATAATACCACCTTGCGTATAAGTAAGCATTCAATCATCAATGCTGCTATCTGAACGCTTCTCCTCCCTTATTCTAATGGCTTTAACGGCTTAGAAAAAGGATTCAATGGTTCAAGGGTTTGAGGATATAATAATTCTTTATCTTTATCCCTCTTAATTGATTTTTCCTTTACTGGAAAAGACCCAATGCTTTCAGCCATATTAAATAATTTATTCAGATCCCCTTCATAACCATTCATGACCACAGTAATCTGATATTTTTTATTCTTTGGAAATAGCTCTAATCTTAATCTATGGAATTGTTTTTTCAAAAACTTATGTTCTTTTGTCCATATCACGCAAGCTAACTCAAAGTCTGGTTTGTTCATCTTATATACCTTAACGAGCTTGTCTGTTACCCCTAATTCCTCTAATTTAATCAACATATCCACATCTTGAAAATTTTCTGGATTAGAGACAGCATCGAGGTATTTTTTGTATAAGCCTGCATCCCTTGGCCAAAAAAGGACGGCCAGATTCTTCCGAGTGCCCTTACTTGCTTCATTATTGGGAACAAAACAAAAAGCATGGTCATCGCCTGCTACATTTTTATATTCAGGATAAAGTTTTATTGAAAACCCATACCTCACAAATTGTGCTGTATGCCCCTTAAAATCAGGATTTGCTTTTCGAATAAATGTTCCTTTTTTTTCTCCACATCCGATAAATACACACAATACTATGGCTAATAATAATGCCTTCTTCATCGCAACCTCCGTCTTTTAAGTGTTGATAGGTTTATAGGTTTATAGGTTTATAGGTTTATAGGTTGATAGGTTTATAGGTTTATAAATTAAAGGAACACAGACTCATCAACTCATCAACCTATCAACTCATCAACTCATCAACCTATCAACCTATCAACCTATCAACTCCTCTCTCTCATCCCAACTCCTCTATCGCCCTTATCGCTGCATCCTCCCTTTCCAGAACGCGCAGGAAGGCATCCACTACTACAGGGTCAAATTGAGTGCCAGAACCGGCTTTAACCTCCATGATCGCCTTTTTCCTTGGCATTGAGTCCCGATAGGGGCGTTTCGATACCATGGCATCAAAGGAATCAGCTACACTTAATATCCTTGATTTGAACGGGATTTGCTCGCCCTTCAAGCCATGCGGGTAACCCCTACCATCGTATCGTTCATGATGATGCAGAATTATTTCAGCTACATCAGTAAACATATCTATATGCTTGACTATTTTTGCCCCAATATCCGGGTGTTCTTTTATCATTTCCCACTCTTCCCTCTCCAGAGCGCCTGGTTTTGAGAGAATTCCATCTTTTATCCCTATCTTACCAATATCATGAAGCAGTCCAACTATACCTATAAGATTTTTTTCCTCAAGTGAAAAACCCAGTTCATCCGCAATAGCTATAGCATGCTTTTGTACCTGAGATGAATGCCCCATGGTATAGGGATCCTTGGCATCAATAGCTGATGATAGTGCCTTAACTGTATTAAGAAATAGCTTCTTGAGTTGAACATTCAAGTCTGTTAGTTCAGCCATCTTTTCCTCTAAGGTAGCATATGTCTTAGATCGTTCGATAGCACCCCCAATCTCTGCAGCAAATATTGAGGTAAGCATAAGATCGTCCATAGTAAAACTTACCCTTGTTTTTATTCTATTCATCCTTAAAATACCGATGACACCATCTTTCATTCGAAGCGGCACACACATACATGATGTTACATCATGATGATTATTTATATCAATAAACCTTGGGTCGTTAGCTGCACTACCAACTACAAGCACTGGTTCATTATGTTCCAGTACCCAGCCAGCTACATCTTCACCCCTTTTTATTCGTTGCGTTTTGACAATCTCCTCGTTAATTCCCTTGCTTACCGTGATATAAAGTTCATCTTTTGTCTTATCTAAAAGCATCAAACTGCCCTCATCTGCATGCATAACCCTGACGATTGTAGCCATAATCACACCAGAAATGTCATTAAAATCTGTTGTTGAGCTCAGTATCCTTGTAGCCTCATGTATAGCGGAAAGCTCAGCTATCTTTTTGTCCAGATTAAAGGAAAGATGCCTCTTCTGGAGTATATTCTTTATTGTGGTCCTAAGTTTTTCCATTTCAAGTGGTTTATGAAGATAGTCATATGCCCCTTCCCTCATTGCCTCAATCGCAGTCTCTATAGAGCCATAAGCTGTAAGCATAACTATATCGATATCATGGTTTATATCCTTCAGCCTTTTCAATGTCTCTATCCCATTCAAGCCGGGCATCATCAAGTCTATAAAGGCAATATCTATCTGACAATCTTCTACTATCTTGCAGGCATCAAATCCATTGGATGCAGTATGAATATTTACACTTTCATCTTGAATTGCTAATTGATAAACCCCAAGAATATCTTCATCATCATCTACAAATAAAATATTTGATAATAATTCCATAATTCCCTTCCTTTTATTATAGTGCGAAAGATTACTTCCTTACTGCCCCTGAATATTGCCTCGTAGACAATACCTCAATCCCATGTCTATCTACAGCCTTAAGCGTATAATAATATCTCAGATTAGGTACGAGATTTTCATCTATAATATAATCAGTAGTGATATTATTCCTGACTAAACTGCCAATCTCTCCCGGGATAATAGAGCGATACAGCCGCACATGAGAAAAATTACTGTCATCAGGTTTCTTCCATCTAATCTGAAGGCTGTTACTCGCACCTATATCAATAATCTGTACGGCTTTTATCTCCTCTATAGGCTCTGAAAATGTTTTGCCACTACAGGTATCAGAGTAGGCTGATTCGCCTTTCTGATTATAGGATGCCACGCGGTATTCATATTTGGTTACAGCCAAAAGATTAGTATCTGTAAATTTGATTATATTTACAGGTACATCTGTTACAACATTAAATTCACCCTCACCTGTTTTTCTTTCTATGACAAACCCTGTTTCATTATTAGAGTTATCTATCCATGAGAGTTCTACCGTCTTTGATGAGCAAACCCTTGCGTTCAGGTGCTCAGGTGCATCCGGCGGGGAGCTACCACATTCTAAGGCATACATCTTTCCATCCATGCAACCAAAATACACCATCCTATCGGTGCTGATTGTAGGGGAAGAGGCAATACGGCTACCCGCTGTATACGCCCAGATAATCTCACCATCCTTATTTATGGCATATATGGTTGAATCTCCACCAACATACATTATGCCAGAGGAATCAATGGATGGGGCAGAATATATCCAGCCAATCTGGTGATGCCAGTCAGACTGCCCATTATCATTTATTCGATAGATCTTGCTTGTTCCGGTTGGCTCATTTGAGACTGCATATATTCCCCCATCGGGTCCAACCATAACAGATTGATTTATCCAACCTGAGGTGGCATATTTCCATTTTGGTACCCCTGCCTCTGAAAAGGCATAAAGATTGTCGCCATTTTTATCCTTAATTCCGATATAGATAGAGTTATCATACCCTACCCCGGCTGCTGCCCGAATCCCATAAGTAACAGGGTATTTCCAACGAATCTTTCCTATTTCAGAAATGGCATAAATAGCACTGTTTTCTTCATTCCCATTTACGCCAATATATACACTGCCGTCAAGCCCAACCACAGGAGATGAAAATCCTTGACCCTTTAATCGTATACTCCATTTTACATTACCATTTGTCAAAAAGGCGTAAAGCTCTCCAGAAACAGAAATAATGTATATTATTCCATTATGAATGATTGGAGAAGATTCAACGGAGTCCCCGATATAATATTTCCATCTTAAATTGCCATCTATCGTCAGGCTATAAAGATACCCATCCCGAGATCCAACATAGATAGTATCGTTATCCGGATCTATTACCGGTGAGGAGACAATGGATTTCAGGGTTTCATAAGCCCATAATTG
>MNYI01000171.1:8831-9585 GCA_001873945.1 Candidatus Desantisbacteria bacterium CG2_30_40_21 | reverse complement strand
CTTGGTGGAGAGTATAACCTGAACGAGAATATTGCCTTCAGGCTGGGTGTTATTTCTGCTTATGATACATTTCCTACCGCAGGTTTAAGTCTCAAATTCCCGCTACTTTTATTTACCAAACAAACCTTCTGCATAGACTATGCCTTTGCTCCGGATACATTCAGTGATTTTGAGGAGATAGATGGTTCTAAGTATAACCATCGGGTATCTGTGGTAGTAGGGTTTTAGGTAAATTGTTAGTTAATCGTTCGCACCCTCTAAATGACAGTCGCAAAAATGACAGCCTTCGTCAGGCTGTTATGGAATAGAAACTTGGCATGAGAGGCACACAATATGCTGTTCACATTTCCTTGCCAGATACCATATCGTAGTATGCCAGTACCCTTGATTTTTAGTTCCATAACAGCCTGTCGTGCCCCCGCGAACAGTTACATTGTTAGTGAACCCAAGTTGCTACCTATTGACATTCATGTCTATGGTTTGTTATTATTGTAGGGACAGGGCTTGTCCCTGTCCGCAAAACGCTGTCATGTGCGCCAACAAGAAGAATAATTCAAACAAATAAGGTTGTTCCCCACTTAAGTCGTCAAGAAGAAATAACTTGCAGGAGTCGTGCCACCTTACCATCTTGGCTGGTTTCGTTGTTCGTCGCTTACATACAGTAGTATGCTCGTTTCTCACGCCTTGCCAGCTAAGCGATTCAGAGTGACTCTTGGTGTACAACTTATTTTTTCTTGACTCCTAATGGCTACCA
>MNYI01000171.1:0-8820 GCA_001873945.1 Candidatus Desantisbacteria bacterium CG2_30_40_21 | reverse complement strand
AAACACCTAAAATATCAGGAGGATATTATGCCCAAAAAGATTCTTGCAGTTGATGATGATATTGCTATTGTCAGGATGATCGAATTTAAGCTAAAGGCGGCTGGACTTGAGGTTGTTTGTGCTTTTAATGGTCAGGATGCCTTAAGCAAGATATTGGAGGATAAACCAGACTTGATTATCACTGATATTAATATGCCGATAATGACCGGTATTGAACTTATCCGCCAACTAAAGGGTTTGTCCGGATATAAGGATATTCCGACAATAATCCTTACTGCCAGGGGTGAAGATGAACAAAAAGAAGAGGCTAAACAAATTGGGGCAGATGTATTTGTAAATAAACCCTTTGCACCGAGCAGGCTTTTGGAAATAGTCCAACAGATGGCAGGTGAATAATTATGGATAACACAACGAATGGCGAACTTTCTTTGATGACCCAGAAACTTCTCGAAACATACGAGGAGCTGACCCTTATCTATGACCTTATCTCAAAGATAGGGGGTATGCTTGATCTAACAAAGGTCTTTGATAAGGTCGTAGATGAAGCTGTAACTACTTCTAAGGTTAAATGGGGTGGGATTTTCCTGATTGATGAATTAAATGGCAAATTGGAATTAAAGGCATCAAATCCAGTAGATAAAATACCACAAAAACTCATTGAATATAGTTGTGAAAAAGGCTTGATTAATCAGGCAATCCAAAGTGCCAGATCAATTATCGGCTCTGAGATGGATTCCTTTATCATGGTCGTTCCTCTAAAGGCTAAAGATACACAAATTGGTGTTATCTATCTATGCAATAAGATGGATGGGGATTCATTTTATTCTACAGAACTGAAATTGATAGAGACACTTGGCTTTATTGTTTCTTTTATCATTGAAAATGCAAGGCTATATCTCAGTCTCCAACAACTGTTTTTTTCAGCCATTGAATCACTTTCGTTTGCTATTGATGAAAAGGATTCTTATACACACGGACACTCAAAGCGGGTTACACAATACTCCTTAGAAATAGCCGAAACACTTGGATTGCCAGAGGAAGAAAAAACTATTCTTAAATTAGCTGCGGTGTTGCATGATGTAGGTAAGATTGGTATTCCGGAAACCATCCTTCATAAAAAAGGGAAGCTGGATTATGAAGATTGGGAAGAGATAAAACAGCATCCCATGAAAGGGGTTCATATCCTTCAACCTATGGAAGAATCTCAAGCGATAATGACTCCTGTTGATATTAGATTCAAAGATATACACGCTATCATAGACGGGGTAAAGTATCATCATGAACGATATGATGGCAAAGGCTATCCAGAACACCTTATAGGTGAAGATATTCCTCTTGTTGCCAGAATTATTGCTGTGGCTGATGCCTATGATGCTATGACCTCTGACCGTGCTTATCGAAAAGGGATGAGCAATAGTGATGCCTGCATGGAACTTAAATCTAATGCCGGGCAACAACATGATCCTGCGATTGTCAAGGTGTTTTTGAAACTCAAAGGGAAAGGTTGATGAGTTGATAAGTTGATGAGTTTATGGGTTTATGAATTTGTGTTCCTTCAACTCATCAACAATAGTTAACTCAAGGAGACTGGTGGGGAGAACAATGAAAACTAAAAAGCAAAAATATCCATGGTTATTAATCAGTCTTGTGGTTGGTATCCTTGTCTCAAGTCTATATGGCAGCGGCTTGTTAGATAGGTTAGAATGGGTAGTGTATGATCTGAAATTCCAACTTCGAGGGAAGATGGTTTCAGACAAAAATATAGTTATTGTTGCCATTGACGAGCAGAGCCTGAAAGATCTTGGAAGGTGGCCATGGAGTAGAAGATGCCATGCTGAGTTGATTGATAAATTATCTCGAGCAGGTGCCAGAACAATTGCATTTGATGTGCTTCTGGCTGAACCGGAATGGCAGGACCCTGATGGCGATAAAAAGCTGGTTCAAGCCACGAAAGCATCAAGCAACATTATTTATCTGACTGCTTGCAACTTTATTGAAGGGAAACTCAAATGGATTAAACCATTCCCTTGCCTGGCACAAGCAGCCGCAGGGCTGGGACATGGCGAGTTAGAGTCGCCCACAGATGGTGTTCAGCGACGGATTAAATTAGCTCGGGAGATTAAAGGGGAGAGGTTTTATGCCTTTGGTCTGGAAATAGTCCGTAACTATTTGAGGGTTAAAAAGATAGATGAGCTTGAAGACTCAATTGCTTGTGGAAATTTAAGACTACCAAAGCGGCCCATGTATATAAACTTTACTGGTTCAAGCTATGAACAAATATCCTACTGGCGAGTATTATCTGGTAAATTCCCAGCTGATTTTTTTAAGGGAAAAATTGTTCTGGTTGGAGCCACAGCTAAATGTATGGGGGATATCCGATTAACACCATTTTCAAAAGGCATTCCCCTTGCCAATGGAATAGAGATTCATGCTGATATTATTCAAACCATATTAAAAGGAAATTATATTATCCCATTAAATAAACTCAGCATTATCCTCTTAATCCTTTTGTTATCTTTAGGCACAGCGATACTTATTCAGGGGCTAAAAATCAGGCATGGGATAATAGTTATAGGATTACTGCTGGCAAACATTGCCATTGTCTGCTTTTCAGCCTTTTATCACCTTCATCTGCATGTTCCTTTTATCCCTCTTGTCTTAGTAATACTCTTAGTTGCTATAAGTATTATTTTCTGGAAGATATTTTTAGTTGAACAAAAATTAACCGAAAAGATACTTGAGTTTTTCAAGGTTACCAGAAAAAAAGAGGATATGATAGAACAGGTAGAGGCTATTGCTGAACTTACCAGAAGATTAAAAGAGCTTGATCAATTAAAATCAGACTTAATGTCCATGGTAGCTCATGATTTTCGTACCCCACTCACTGTGATTAAGGGATATACAGCCTTGATGCTGGATGGAGATGCAGGGACTATCAGCAAAACACAACAAGAGTTTTTGAATACAATTGATGAGAGTTCGGACAAGTTGCTGAATTTGATTACAGATTTTCTTGATGTGACCAGAATAGAATCAGGAAAGTTTGAGATGAAATATACAGAATTTGATCTTAAGGAATTGATTGTTTCCGTAATTAAAGGATTTAACGAAATATCTCGAGGAAAGAATATTGCCTTACAATTAAATATTCAGGATGAATTGCTTCAAATAAGAGCAGACAAAGATCGCTTGCAACAGGTATTAGATAATTTAATAGGTAATGCCATTAAGTATACCCCAGAAAATGGCTGTGTAACCATAGAAGCAGGAGGACTTGAAAACGAAAATATCAGGGTAAGTATTTGTGATACAGGGATAGGTATCCCTACAGCGGAATTGGAAAAGGTGTTTGATAAATTCTTCCGAGCAAGCTCAGGACAAAAATTTGCATCAGGCACAGGTTTTGGATTATCAATTGTTAAGAGCATTATTGATAAACATAACGGCTCTATCAGCGTTGAAAGTGAATTGGGTAAGGGGAGTAAATTTACCTTCTGTTTGCCAGAGGGAAGAGTGGCTTGAAAAATCTTGACAGGTTTTTGGTTGACAAATAGATAGGGATATGGTATGATATGAATTATGAAATTGCTTGAGTATATAATTCCATATGAGGTGAAAGGGCATTGAGTAAAACGGAACAGGAAAAAAGGGAAATACAGTTTATACGGGAAAATTACCAGAAGATAACTATCTCAAGTATGGCAAGACGGCTTGGACAAAGTGAACCATATGTCAAAAATAAAATGTCTGAGTTGCGTTTGACTCCAAGCAAAATACAGGGGCACCAGGCAGCTGTATTCATGTTGAGTACACGACCTATTTTTTCTCCATTAAATATGACTCAATTATACATAGGGTTGCTTTTATTTTTAGTTACCCTTGGTTTGTATCTGCACACCCTGACTCCAACCATAGGATTTCATGATAGTGGTGATATGATAACTGCTGCTTATGGTCTGGGTATTCCTCATCCTCCGGGATATCCATTGTATTGTCTGCTTGGCAAGCTGTTTACCTTTATTTCTATGGGAAATATTGCTTATAGATTAAATATTATGTCTGCTATCTTTGCTGCATTAGCAGTATTAGTAATATATTTTATCCTTGTCAAGACAACACAGCAAATAATTCCGTCAATCATTGCTGCACTGAGTCTGGCATTGACAAGTACATTCTGGGAACAAGCGATTATTGCTGAAAAATATACCCTTAATGCATTCTTTCTGGCTATTTTAATCTTTATCCTTTTGAAATGGCAAGAGATAATCCGTGACCCTAAATATGGATATAACCATAAGCATACCAATCGAATACTCTATGTCTTTGCCCTTGTTCTGGGACTGAGTTTTACCCATCATCTTCAGACCATATTTATTGTACCGGCTGCCCTTTATTTTCTATTGGTAGCGAATTTTCAGGATATTAAGAGGATAAAAAAAGATACCCTGCTAAAAACAGTTGGCATTCTCTTTATTCCAATTGCTCTCTATCTTTATCTACCCTTGAGAGCATCTGCCCATCCTATAGCAAATTGGGGCGATCCAGAAACCCTTGAACGATTTATCAGCCACATTAGTGCTGCGGCATACAAGGGGTTTTTCTCGGCAGAAACACTTCTGGCTAATCTCATGAATCATATACAGTTTTTTCCAAAACAGTTTACTACTATCTTTCTTTTAATTGGCATATTTGGCGGGATTGTTGTATTTATGACTAATCGGCACTTTTTTATCTTTTTGGCAATTATTGTCATTGCTGATATTTGCCATTCTATTCGATACACTATTCCCAATATTGAGGATTACTACATCCCAACATATATGGTTATCTCTATATGGATTGGATATGGTATCATTGGATTGATTAATATCATGCGGCGAGGGTACAGCCTCTTAGAAGAACAGCAAAAAAAGAAAAAGCATCCATTCCCTAAGTTTTGTTCCATTATTCCAAGGTTTATTATCCCTGGAATATTTTTGATATTGCTTATTATTCCATTTTTACTCCATTACTCTCATAATAATCGGAGTAAATATTATCTGGCTTATGACATGGGGCTGAATATGTTGGATCCATTAAAGAAAAATGCTGTGGTTATTACCAAAGGGGATGATGATTTATTTCCATTATGGTATCATCAAAGGGTTGAAAATTATCGCACTGATGTGGCTTTGTTTAATCTTATTCTGCTGCAAAATAAATGGCATTTAGAAGAAAACAAGCGAAATCATCCATATCTCATCCTTCCTCCCAAATCTGCCGCACTAGTTACCTCTACTGTTTCGGATGGCTTGGATGATGTCAGCCGTACAAACTTAGTTGGACTTGTGCAGCAAAATTTCATGGCAAATCCAGTATATTCTTATTTTGTAGAGTCAATCTCCAGTCGTTACACCCTGACTCCGGTAGGCATTTTGAGTCTGGTTTTGCCCAAAGATGCTTCCATGGGGACAATTGCATCTCAAATATGCAATAAAAAACTTCGCTACCTGCGAGGTGTTAAGGATGGGGGTATAACTGATCGCAGGGGATTGGAAACCATAAAGATATATTCCATGACATACAGCAACCGTGGAAATACGAACTTGAATCTTGGGAATATGCCTCTGGCATTATCTGATTTTCAGGAAGTAGTAAATATCAGCCCGCGTGATGGGGATGCAAGGTATAACCTTGGGGCAATATATGGATCCATGCAGGATTATCGAAGGGCAATAATTGAATTTAAGAAGTCTCTGGAGTTTAAGCCAAATAATATAGCCGCATATCATGGTTTGGGCATGTCTTATCAAAAGATAGGGAAAATGGTGGAGGCACGGCAGGCATATAACAAGGTATTGGAATTATCCCCGGGGGATCCAACTGCAACTGCGGCATTGGCTGCGATGGGGGATATCTGACAAGGCAATAGTAAGTTTAAGGAGGAAGATGAATTCTATGAGATACAAGGTAAATCTCAAAAGAACCGATGAAGGTTACGCTGTATGGGTACCTGGTCTTCCTGGCTGTTGGTCACAAGGAAGAACAGAAGAAGAATCTTTAGAAAATATCAGCGATGCTATACAATCATATCTAAAAACTGTTGAAGAACTAAATAGAGACAATGATTCACGATATATAGAGATTGGAGAGGTAAGTTATGCCTAAGTTGCCCGGGATAAATCATCAGCGAGCTGTAAAAGTTTTTGAAAAAGTAGATTTTTGGATTGCAAGAGAAGGGAAGCACATAACAATGACTAATGGAAATCGAATCATTACTATTCCAAGAGCAAATCCAGTTGACGCCTATACAATGGGGGGTATTATTAAAGATGCAGGTATTAGTATTGAGAAATTTAAGGAACTTTTATAAGGATTAATCTTATTTTTATTGTCTGTAATGGTAGTTATACTCAAGTGGGGCATAAATTGCGTTTTTCGATAGTCTTAATCAACGATAGCTGCGTTGTTCAGGTTCGCAATAGTATACTATTGCGAACCTTGCACGCCTTGCTCTCCTTGATTAATCCTTACCAAAAAAATCGCAATTTATGCCCCACTTGAGTATAAAATGGTGCGTAAAATCAGGGATAAACATCATAATGCCATAGACTATTCTATAATCAAGGGGTGCAATAATGAAAAAGATACTATGTGTTGATGATGAACCAGGGATATTAAAAGTGGTAGAGGTTGTTTTTCAATTAGAGGGATTTGAGGTGCATACTGCTTTGAGCGGGTATGAGATGTTTGAAAAGCTCCAATCTTTAACCCCGGATATTATTTTGCTTGATGTTCTTATGCCAGGCATGGATGGGTTTGAGGTTTGTCAGAAATTAAAGGCAGAAAAAGAGACTGAAAAAATCCCTGTTGTTATGTTCAGTGTCAGGTGTGACATAAAGGATGTAGAAAGGGCAACTCAGGCAGGTGCGTGCCGTCATATTCCAAAACCGGTTGGCATGGATAATCTTGTGCAGCAGATAAAAGAGGTGCTGAAAGAGATGGAGCAGGAGTCTTGAAAATTTACAATACCCTTACTAAAACAAAAGAACCCTTTATTCCCTTGATCACAGATAGGGTGGGAATGTATGTTTGTGGCATTACACCGTATGATTCTTGCCATGTTGGTCATGCCCGTTGCTATGTTGCCTTTGATGTTATCAGAAGGTATCTTGAATATAGCGGGTATGTTGTTACGCACATTCAAAATTTTACAGATATTGATGATAAGATAATAAACAGGGCAAGGGAGAGGAATGTATCGCCTTCTAAACTCTCAAAACAGTACGAGGATGAATATTTTACTTGTATGGATAGCTTGGGGATAAAAAGGGCAGATGAATACCCGAAGGTTACTAAGCATATTCCTGAAATCATTGAATTTGTTCAGGTGTTGATAAATAAGGGGCATGCCTATGTTTTGGGCGGAAGTGTCTATTTTGAGGTATCTTCCTTTCCTGAATATGGCAAACTCTCTGGCAGAAGGGTTGAAGATTTATTGGCTGGGGCAAGGGTTGAGGTAGATGAACAAAAAAGACACCCGGCTGATTTTGCCCTGTGGAAGAATGCTAAACCAGAAGAGCCTTCATGGGATAGCCCCTGGGGTAAGGGACGACCCGGCTGGCATATTGAGTGTTCAGCCATGTCGCAAAAATATCTGGGGAATACCTTTGATATTCATGGTGGTGGACAGGACTTGATATTTCCCCATCATGAAAATGAGATAGCCCAGTCTGAAGGCTATACCGGACAACAATTTGCAAAATACTGGATTCATAATGGATTTGTTACTGTCCACAAAGAAAAGATGTCAAAATCTTTGGGCAATTTCTTTGTCCTCAAAGAGGCACTTTCGCAATATCATCCACAGATAGTCAGGCTATTTTTATTAACTACCCACTATCGTTCACCAATGGATTTTAGTCCGGATAAGTTGGATATGACTAAGGCAAGTTTGGAGAGGGTTTATAATCTTACGGATAAGTTGAGGGAGATGGGGTGTTTTGGGTTTGATATGGAAGAAAGTATAGACAGGGATAATGTGATGAAACATCATCCATATCCAGAGGCATATAAATGTGTCCAAGTAATCCAGAAAACAGAGGAACGGTTCAAGGCAGCTATGGACGATGACTTCAACTTTCCAGAGGCACTGGCTGTCATACATGAACTTATCACTGTAACCAACAAGCTCATTTCATTGCTGGATGCCATAGATGTTTCATCAGTTGCTGATAATGAGGCAACTGCAATTGTGGCGGCTGGAAAGCAATGCTTGAAATATTCTGCCTGTCTGCTTACCCAATTGGCTGAAAATGTGCTGGGAATTCGTGTGCAGAGGGAAAGATTGGGACAGGGATGTAATGGACAGAAGACATTGACTGATGGGTTGATGCAACTCATCATTGACCTTCGTCAGACTGCCAGAGAGACAAAAAACTTCCAAATGGCTGATATCATTCGGGATAGGCTAAAGGCATTGGGTGTTACCCTTGAGGATACGGCTGAGGGGACAAGGTGGAAGTAGAAAGAGAAGTCGAAATTACAGTAAATGATGTCGATGAAACGGCTTATTTGATGCAATCAGAACCGAATAAAAAGCGGTTATTGCAATCTATTCAGAATATATACTCAAGTGGGGCATAAATTGTGTTTTTCGCTAGTCTTAATCAACGATAGCTGCGTTGTTCAGGTTCGCAATAGTACACTATTGCGAACCTTGCACGCCTTGCTCTCCTTGATTAATCCTTACCAAAAAATCGTAATTTATGCCCCACTTGAGTATAAATAATCAACGGAATCTGATTGAAGTCCCTCAGAATACGCTACAATGAAACGGAT
>MNYI01000203.1:8899-16726 GCA_001873945.1 Candidatus Desantisbacteria bacterium CG2_30_40_21 | reverse complement strand
CTACCTCGAAAAAACTTATTGACAAAGGTTCATCACTTATGCTATTATTATCTTGGAAGTGAACATCATGCCTACAAAAAACCCAAGAGTTAATGCTGTCCTTGAGCCACCCCTTTATGAATGCCTGAAAAAGAACAGTTATCGTATAAACATTATTTGGAATCATTACACGATAGAGCCAGTTTTTATGAATCTACATGTGTGCAATGGGAGAAAAAGGCAGAAAAGAAGGCAGAGAAGAAGGCAAGAAAGAGGGAATTCAAGAAGCATTAAAGAAAATGATAGCCAATGGGATTTTGGAAGATGAGACTGTGAGGATATTAGGGGGTTTGTAAACGACAGGAGTAGAGAAGGATAAGGTAAGGGATAAGCAGAAATGGGAAAAAGAGAGATGGGGTATTAAAGTTAATTCTACTTTCTACTTTCAATGTCTGCTCCTTGACTGACCTAACAGCTAACAAGGAAAATTTTTAGAACACACTGATTTTCAGGAGGAATAATGAAGGGCATTATCTTAGCCGGTGGCAGTGGCACAAGACTTTATCCGGTAACATTATCGGTATGTAAACAGCTTTTGCCAATTTACGACAAACCAATGATTTACTACCCACTCTCAGTACTTATGCTGACGGGTATAAGAGAAATTCTAATTATTTCAACACCACAAGACTTGCCACACTTTAGGGAGATATTTAAGAACGGCTCGCATTTGGGACTAAATTTTACCTATAAAGAACAAATGAATCCTAATGGTCTGGCAGAAGCGTTTATCTTGGGTGAGGAGTTTATAGGAAATGATAGTGTTTGTCTTATTCTTGGTGACAATATTTTCTATGGACAGGGGTTAACTGAACGGTTAAAAAAAGCAGTGTTTGCTGTAGAGAATTTGGGAGGAGCGTTTGTTTTTGGTTATTATGTAAAGGATCCTGAAAGATATGGGGTGGTTGAATTTGATAAAAATGGCAGGGTTATATCCATAGAGGAAAAACCTCAAAATCCCAAATCAAATTATGCGGTAACAGGTTTATATTTCTATGACAATAGTGTTATTAACATTGCCAAAGAGATTAAACCCTCATATCGCGGGGAACTTGAAATAACCGATGTAAATAGAGAGTATTTAGAACAAGGCAACTTAAGGGTTGAACTTATGGGAAGGGGTTATGCTTGGCTTGATACCGGCACACATGAAAGCTTACTTGAGGCTTCAGAGTTTATTGTAACCATTGAAAAACGACAAGGGCTTAAGATATCCTGCATAGAGGAAATTGCCTACATGCTTGGATATATAGACAAAGAACAACTATTGAGACTGGCAGAGCCGATGAAGAAAAATGGGTATGGACAATATCTCCTGAATTTACCAAAGATAGAGGGGTTATGAGATTTATCAAGACAGATATTCCTGAAGTAATGATTATTGAGCCAAAGGTATTTACTGACAAGAGAGGATATTTTTTTGAAAGCTATAATCAAAAGGTTTTTGAAGCAAATATCAGAAAGATAACATTTGTTCAAGACAATGAATCCAAATCTGTTTTTGGAACATTACGGGGATTGCATTATCAATTACCACCCTTTGTTCAATCAAAATTAGTGAGAGTGGTTCAGGGAAGGGTACTTGATATTGCAGTGGATATTCGCAAGGGTTCACCTACTTTTGCCAAATGTGTCGCTATTGAGTTAAGTGATGAGAACAAAAGACAGCTTTTTATACCAAAAGGTTTTGCCCATGGATTTGTGGTGTTGAGCAAAGAGGCTGTTTTTGCTTACAAGGTTGATAATTTTTATTCCAGAGAACATGAACGGGGCATACTCTATAATGACTCTGATTTGAATATTGCATGGCAGATAGATGAAAGCCAAGTTTTGCTTTTAGATAAGGATAAGCAGTTGCCATGTTTGAAAGATGCAGAACTGTTTTTGTACAGTGAGGATTATTTATGAAGATATTAGTTACTGGTGCGGGTGGACAGCTTGGCAGGGAGATTCGTGATTTGTCAGATAATTATCCCTATCAGTTTATATTTACGGATATATCCGATTTAGATATAACAAATCTCGCATTAGTTAAACAAAATGTTTTAGAAAACAAGGTATCGTGTGTTATTAATTGTGCAGCATATACAGCAGTAGATGTGGCTGAAAGTAAGCCTGATATTGCAACAATAGTTAATGTAGATGCTGTGAGAAATCTGGTTTTAGTTTCAAATGAGTTTGATATTCCGCTGATTCATATCTCAACGGATTATGTTTTTGATGGTGAAAAGTCAACACCATATAATGAAACCGACAAACCCAATCCTCTTTCAGTATATGGCAAGACTAAACTTGAAGGTGAACAGGAAATTCTCAAAAATGCTTTTAGGGCAATAATTTTTCGGACATCGTGGCTGTATTCAAATTATGGGAATAATTTTGTAAAGACAATAATAAGACTTGGAAAGGAGCGTGATAGACTTAAGCTTGTATATGATCAGATTGGGACTCCGACATACGCAAAGGATATGGCAGAATTTATTCTCAATAACATACAATTTATATCTCAACATGAAAAACCTGATATTTATCATTATTCAAATGAAGGCGTAGCAAGTTGGTATGACTTTGCCAAAGCAATTATTGAGCTGGCAAAAATTGATTGTACCATTGAGCCTATTGAAACCTATGAGTATCCTACTCCTGCTAGGAGACCGTGTTACAGTGTGCTGAGCAAGAAAAAAGTTAAGCAAATCTTCGGAGCCAATATTTCTTATTGGCGTGATTCTTTGAGAAATTGTCTAATCCAACCGAAAAAGGAGATAATATGAAATCTATTCTGATTACTGGTGGTGCTGGATTTATTGGTGCCAATTTTGTATGCTATTTTCTGAAGAAATATCATGATTACATGATTGTTAATCTGGATAATCTCACATATGCAGGCAGTCTGGAAAATCTTTCTGAGGCAAAAAATCATCCTCAATATAAGTTTATTAAAGGTAATATTTGTAACCGCGAGATTGTAGAATTTTTGTTTAAGGAATATGATATTCGTGGGGTTATTCATTTTGCTGCTGAAAGTCATGTGGATAACTCCATTGCTGGTCCCGAGGTATTTGTCAAGACCAATATAAATGGCACCTTTACCCTGCTTGATGTTGCAAGGCAGTACTGGTTAGAAAAACCGTTTATACACAAAAATAGTTATGAGAGCTGTCGTTTTCATCATATAAGCACTGATGAGGTATATGGCACATTAGGAAAGACAGGTTTGTTTACGGAAGATACACCATATGCACCCAACTCACCATACAGTGCCAGTAAAGCAGCATCTGATATGGTAGTCCGAAGCTATCACCATACCTATGGGCTTAATACCGTAATAACAAACTGTTCCAATAACTATGGACCAAAACAGCACGACGAGAAGCTGATTCCAACCATTATCAGAAAGGCATTGGCAAATGAGCCTATACCGATATATGGAGATGGCAAAAATGTACGGGATTGGCTTTATGTGTTGGATCATTGCAATGGGATTGACCTCGCTTATCATAATGGTAGAGTTGGTGAGACTTACAATATTGGTGGCAGGAATGAAAGAACTAATGTTTATATTGTGAATAAAATATGTGAAATATTGGACAAATTAATACCTCGACAAGGTGATAAGAGTTATAAGGAATTTATATCTTTTGTAGAAGACAGACCCGGGCATGATAAGCGATACGCGATTGATGCAACAAAGATTGAAACCGAACTTGGATGGAAACAGGAAGAAGATTTTGAAAGTGGAATAGTTAAGACAATACAATGGTATGCTCACAAATATGTGAGGAAAATGGGGACAGGTTCAGATTAATATGCCCCTTTCCCATACAAAACAACCCAGATGGTTTTCAATAATATCTTAATATCCAGCACTAATGACCAGTTATCAATGTATTCCATGTCCATTTTCATCCATTTTTCAAAGGACACATTGCTTCTTCCACTCACCTGCCAGATGCAAGTAATGCCGGGTTTCATGGACAACCTTCTTCTCTGCCAGTTCTTATATTGAGCCACCTCATCTGGCAGTGGTGGGCGTGGTCCAACAAGGCTCATCTCTCCCTTCAAAACATTAATGAATTGTGGCAACTCATCAAGGGATGTTTTTCTTAAAAATCGTCCAACCATAGTTATTCTTGGATCATTCTTTATCTTAAATACTGGACCACTTGCCTCATTAAGTCCCTGAATATTTGTTTGCAACCCTTCAGCACCATCTATCATGGAACGAAACTTTAACAACTTGAACCGTCTTCCATTTTGTCCCATTCGTTCTTGTCTGAAAAATATATGACCAGGGGAATCAATCTTGATTAATAAGGCAATTATTACAAATAAAGGACTTAATATGATCAGGCTAAGAAAAGAGACAATTACATCCAGCACTCTTTTAACAGCAAGAGCAAGCTCTTGAGCAGGTCCTGTCTCCAGAGTAATAATAGGTATGCCGTCAATGTCATCAATCTTTGCCCGAGCAATGGTTCTCTCAAACAGGTCAGCGACTATTCGCACCCTAATCCCTTCTACTTCACACAGCTTAATGGCTTCAGTCATCCGTTCACAGTCCTCAATAGGTACAGCAAATACAACCTCATCCACTATTGTCTCATGTAAGATGTCAGGAATATCATTTATCTTGCCCATTGTTTGCACCCTTGAGGCTTTATCACTATTCCCTTCCTCATCAATAAACCCAATGATATGAAACCCAAGTTCAGGGTGTTTATTCAAGGTAAAGGATATCTTCTCCGCCAGCTCTCCCTTTCCAACAATAAGTACCTGTTGAGAGTTATATCCCTTTAGGTATAATGATGCTAAAAAATACCTCAAAATTATCCTGATAATGGGAAGATAGAGGGTAATCAGAAACCAAAAAAGGAAGAGAAGGCTTCTGGAGACAAAGCCAAGTTTCAGGCAAAATGCAAGGGCAAAGGTCAGAAATACCCCTAATATAGATGCTTTCAGGATGTTAAGTATCTCTTTAAGATAGCTGATAGACCTTATGGGCTGATATAATCCTGAGATGAAGAAAACGCAGGGAAAAACAATAATAATCAGTACCAAAACAGGCAGATACATGATGAAAGGAACGGGTGGATTATAAAACAATCGTGTCCCTGTAAAACCCTGGCGGATATAATAGGCACTAATAAATGCCATGATTATACTTATGCTATCTACAACAAGAAAAAGCCATAATAACTGCTTGCTTCGATCTCTTAACATATATGGTCACCTTTTTTACAATTTATAAAAACAAAAACGCTTATTAATGCTTTCAAGTGGTTTTTGTTTTAGCTCATTTTGTAATTGTGTTTCAATAGTAGGTTGATGATTAGCATATCCATATCGATCAATATAAATACCAGCATATCCCATTTCTCGGATTTTTAATAAGCTTAAAGGTTCTCGACTGATTGCTTCAATTTTTTTGGCAGCATCACGCCCCCGAAAAGCACCATAACTCCAATTTAAATGATTTGAAAAAAGATACCCACGCAAATGACTGTAATCTGTCATATCGTAAACAGGAGGCACCTCAGGGAAAGATAAGTATGGCAGTTGAATAACCGAACCATTTGGGATTTGTAATTCGATAGCTTGAATAAATTTCTGATCTGAATCTATAGCATCTTTCGAAGGTCGGAAAACCATATAAGGTGCAATTTGATCGTTAAGACCTATAATTAATAGCAATAATAAACTAATATAAAAAACCCATTTCTTGGGAATGATATTTTTTATTTTTTGTAAATGCCAAGCGACCCAAAATAAAGCAAAACATGCTAAATAAGGACTGATTCGATTCGGACAACGAATTTGGGGCGAAATCAGAATCGCAAAAAAAACAGAAAACCCCCCAAGTGTAGCATATAAAATACCTGTTATTGTTAAAAGCAAAAATTTAGAATACATTGGACTTTTAACTAAAAATAACAAGGACGATATAATTCCAATTAAGCCTAAACTACTTATCAACCCAATGTATTCAACACTTCCTTCGACAGATAGACTTCCTTGATATTTATTGCGTAAATGCTTAAAAGGACCAAATCGGTGATTAGGAAATGGTAAAAGAATATTTACTATTTTCAAACCATAAAGTTCACTTTCAACTGAAGAGCGACGAGCAACCTCATGGTTTTTGCCTTGAATTAACTGTCCATAAAGAGTCGGAATAGCTGTGATACTTAAAGCAGTAAAAACTAATCCGATTAAAATGAAAGCACTAATCAAATGCCTTCGACTATGTTGATACAATGTTGCACTCACACCTGCCACCACTACAAAGATACAGAAAAAAAAGCATAATACACATGCCAAAATCCAATAAGCAGGGCGGCTATTCCAGCAAACCAACTCTTACGATCAAATACTGCCCACCATACAGGTGATCGTTTATTAAAAACAAAAAGAGGTTTTTTTGACCATATCCAAAATAACAATAATCCGGCAATTGGAATTAAACAATATGATGCCAGCATAATATGCTCATACCGAAAAAAATGATATGGAATAAATGCATACAACAAACCCACAACAAAACCAATTTCTTGACTAATATGAAATTGTCTTGTTAAAAAAATCATTGTCCAAACGACAAAAACAAATCCCAATATGTAATATATATTCATGACCAAAAAGGGATTAGAAGAAAAAACCTATAATCCAGATAAAAACAAATTGTAATTGCTCAAGTATGGGATAATCCATACTTATATTTACAGCCCCAAATGGAGATCCAATATGATTTAATACTATTCCCGAAAAAGGTGACCATTCTCCATTAATGAGTGCTTTTATTGATGCAAAACCCATCCACAAATCACTCTGGTTGGTTAAGGGATAGGAAAGCGAAAGCTTAAAATGGTCACCATAATACCAACCCCAAATTAAAGGTGTAATGATTGCAGCAATTATATAATCCCAATAGTGTTGAAATTTTTTTTTCATACTTTTTTCCGAAATAAACATACTCTATACCTCCTCTTTTTATTATTCTTGCGGCTACTAAACACATTATAACCATTAAGAAACTGGAATAAAAATAACTCTTGCAACAAATTCCTTAAATTCTTTTTTAAATCTTTCTATTCCAAATCGTTCTGCATTCTTCCTTATTTCCACAACATCAAATTTATCTTCCACGCTTTCAAAGTATTTAACGGCTTTAATCAGACTATCCAATGTTTGTTCTTCAAAAAATAAGCCTGTTTTATCTGCTATTACTGTTTCTGTTACCCCACCTTTTCCATAAGCTATTACAGGTGTTCCACAGGCTTGTGCTTCTACAGGTGCAATACCAAAATCCTCCTCTGCAGCAAAGATAAAAGCACGGGCTTTCTGCATATAATCTTTTACGATTTCAGAAGTCTGATAACCTAAAAGTTCTACATTTTTACCAGCTTTTTTTTTGATCTTTGTAAAATCTGGTCCATCCCCTATGACGACAAGCCTTTTATCAGACATCATTGAAAAGGCTTCCACGATTAGATCTATTTTTTTATAAGGGACCATCCTTGAAACAGTTAGATAAAAATCTTCCTTTTTGCTGAGAGGTTCAAACTTATTAACATCAACTGGTGGATAAATTACAGAAGATTCCCTTCCATAAATCTTTTTTATTCTTCTGGCTATATAATTTGAGATAGCAATAAAGTGATCGACCCTGTTAGTCGTACTATAATCCCAAATTCTGATATAATGCAATATAAACTTTGCTATCATACCCTTTATACCACTATTTAATCCTGACTCTTTTAAGTACTGATAATATAAGTCCCACGCATATCT